>CAMFZA010000093.1 GCA_946002345.1 uncultured Phascolarctobacterium sp.
TTGTTTGGCTTTCTTGTTGTTGTGGTTGTTTTTCGTGGTTGGGGATGGATTTTTGGTTGTTCTTTCTGTGGAACCTTGAGTTCTTTTGTTATTTCTTTTAAGATGGAAGAGTGAGAGTCATTTAAATAGCTTGCATCAAACTCTCTTAGCTCATCAAGGGTGTCAAATTCAAAAATATCTGTGGAACCATATTTCATTATTTTCATTTTTAAAACATCCAAGTGTTCAATAAAAATGTGCTCCCAAAGCTTTCCGTAGGTTTTGGGCATTGGGTACTCTACACTTAATATCTTTAAGAAGTTATGGCTGAAATCGCTATCCCAAAAGGCATGACCAAGCATGAACCAAGCGCTATTCCCACCTATAGTTACTTTATCAATGTAACCTTGTTGGTTTTCATGCATACACCATTCTTTTGTGTAACCTTGTGAAAAGATACCGGAATAATAGGAACTATCACTTGCTTTTAAAAATGGATTAATTGTAAAGTAATTATCAGCTGAACATATATATGTGTTGTTAAGGATGTTTCTAGCGACCCATATAGAAGAATTGTTGTTTCTCGTATTATAGAATGGGTTATGAATCAGTTTTACACTAAGTTTGTCGACTAGATATTGGAACTTTTCCGCCATGTATCCAGTAATGACATAAATCTCATTAATGCCAGCAGAATGAAGTTGGTTAACTTGTCTTTCTATCAATACTTCATTTTTTACTTCTATTAAGCCTTTTGGAGTTTCATATGATAGGGGTGCAAACCTGCTTGACAATCCAGCAGCCATTATAATTGCATTATCGACATTCATTTCTCAACCCTCAAGTTTCATTAAGCGTGATATTGAATTTACATTTTATGTTCTCAATTAGTTGATTTGGAGTTATTACTGCAACCGGACTATCTTGAAAATCACGCACATTTCTTGTGACAATGTAATCGGCTTTAATGCGTTGAGCTGCAACTATTTGCAGCTGGTCTTCGTAATCCTTGGATTGCTCTACCGCTGCTTTCAGTAAATCTGTGGCTCTTAAATCGACAATGTAGAAGATTAGCATAAGTTGCTCAATCACTTGATATGTTTTTGCTGGGGTGAGCTCTTTGCGCAAAATATAAACAATATTCGGAATTGAAAGAGCTGAAAGGTAGCCTTGGTCAAGCCCTAACTCACAGCGCTTCCAAATTAATGAGGCTGCTTCGACTAAGCCTTCCCTTGCGCATAGTACATCTAGCACTACATTGGTGTCAATCAAGAGCTTCATGTTTACGCAGCCTTTCTTCCATAACGATTTTTTCGTTGTAATCATTGGAGAGAATACCGGTTAGGGAGTCTGTGAGAAAGCTAACAGCTGTATTTTTGGAGATTAAGCGAGCTACTTCTACACCATTTTTTAATATAATTATTTCGTCACCCATTTGTACTGCTTGTAGATATTTACCAAAATTGTTCTGTACGTCTGTTGCTGTAGCTGTTAACATAACATTATCTCCTTTCGATTAGCTAATTTTAGTATACATGATTTTAGCTAATTAGTCAATCGCTTGTAAAAGGTTCCTGTAGTTGGTTATTGTAAAACGGCATACATTTGGTGTACAATGCGATTCAATCGTAGTTTACACCAAATGCCTATGAGTCAAAACTTCGGCAGCTTACCTTGCTGTGTACGTCTAAATCAACCTCAAAGATTCTATTCCAGGGGAGCTTGGCGCCGACTGTTAAGTTGTCCAAATAGTAGCGCTGACTGGCGTTTTCATGAAAAGGCGTGCATCCCAGGCTTTGCCACAGCAGCTTGGCGGCATAAAAGCTCAGACGTTGGTGGATAAAATATTCCGTCCACAGCTTTTCCTCTGGCTCCAAATCCGTAGGTGTGGTGCCAAAGCTTTCCAAGTAGGGACGTAGTTGGGGGTGGATGAGCTTTTGGTAATAAAAATCCTCCAGCATCCGTTCAGCCGTAAAATTTAAGTTAGCGGCGTATAGGGCAACTATGGACTGCTCCTTCGCTTCAGTTGGCTTTGGAGCAATGGCAGGGGCTTGGTTTATTTGCTTCTCTATTGCTGGGGAAGCAGCACTGGCATGGGCCTGCAGCTGGCGTAAGCGGTTTACAAAGTGTATGCTTTGCGCCAAGGCAGTGCCGCTGGAGTTACTAAAGGTGTTCCAGCCGGCGTAGGCGGCGAGGCGATTGATGGGAATACCCTTGTGGAGTAGTAGTGGCAGCAGCATTTCTTCTGCTTCAAAATTAGCGCTCAAATCGATAAGAGCAACGTGCTTACCTTGCTCAAGATAGCAGGCAAGCTGCTGCGCCTCTGCTAAAGTGGGCTTGGCATCATCATCACCACAATGCACGAAAAGGATAATGTCTGCTTCTTTGGGAGTTTCTACGAGCTGCGCACCCACAAGCTGTGCTTGATTGCGCAGGGTGGCACCAACGCTGGCTGCCATATAGGGCATATGCTTGAACTCGGTTTTTGGTGAGCCAAAATGCACATAAAGCTGGGGCTGCCAGCGGCTTTGCTGTAGGGCGTGACGGGTGAGCAGGAGGGCGGCAATTTCGTCAGCGCCGTTAGTAAGCTGGACGCGCTGAGTCAGAGCGTTGCTATTAATGATGTTTTCTAGCTGACGGGCAGAGCGGTGGGGGAGCCCAAAGGGGGAGGAGTCATCCTGCCCAATGATAACTGGAGCAGCTTTAGTCAAAAGCTTTTTATTGAAGCTCTGGCTTTGTATAAAAATCTTGGTGTATTTGTCCAAAATTGTCGGAGGAATTTCCTCCTTGTACTCACAAAGCTCCTTGGTCATGGCATAATCACTATTGATTTCCACCATATCCAGTAG
Organism: uncultured Phascolarctobacterium sp.; assembly: GCA_946002345.1. Classification (GTDB taxonomy): domain Bacteria; phylum Bacillota; class Negativicutes; order Acidaminococcales; family Acidaminococcaceae; genus Phascolarctobacterium_A. Next base: position 2,829 of record CAMFZA010000093.1, read on the forward strand.
CTGGGAATAGCGCATGAGGTGCCATTGATACCAGCAATCAGGATAGATATCGTCGCTGACCAAAAGCCGTGGAATGATGGAAAAAAGGGTGAGCTGGTGCACAGGACCTTGGGGCTTATTGTTGCGCTTCTCCCTGACCTCGCTGTACGCTACACTTTGGGAGAAGGAAGCGCGCTGCAAAGCATTTTGCAGCGCATCCAGCTGGCGCAGGAATGTCTCTTGCTCCGCTTCAGTGGCAATGTGCTCCCGTGTTTGCAAAAGACTGCCGTGCAGAAGGATGTCTGCCGAAACCATGCTGGCTTGGAACTTAGGAGCCTCCTGCTGCAGCCAGAACCAAAGTTTTTTGCTGTCTGCAGGTTCTTGATAGTTGTCAAGAAGCTCTTTTGGGGGTACAATTACATTAATACCAGCTAATTTTCCTAGCTTCTGTACCATGGTGCTGCACACGGGGCGGCTGTCCAGCGGTACCAGGAGCAGCTGGTCGTGGGTGGGCAGCTCTGGCAATCTGCTCAATGATGCGTTATGCCAGGATGTGCTAAAATATATGCCCATTATGATAATAGGAAGTATCAGATATCTAAGCATGTTAATACCACTTTATAAAATATAAATAAGAAAAAGCTTTACCAGTTAGAGCGTGTGCGAAATTGCACTGCTGGGAGCTTTTTACGATTAAGATTATTTAGTATATGACTATACTCACCATTATACCACAGGAGTCTACACATGAGAATCATTACAGGCAAGGCCCGGGGCCTGCAGCTTACTGTCCCCAAAAATTATGACGTTCGTCCAACGGCGGATCGGGTCAAGGAATCTGTTTTTAACATTATCGGAAGTAAAATTATCAACGCTACTGTGCTTGATTTATTTGCTGGCACGGGTAATTTGGGCTTGGAGAGCTGGAGCCGCGGGGCCAAGTCCGTCACCTTTATTGACGAAAGCAAGGAATCCTTGCGCCTTGTAAAAAGCAATATCGCCAAATGTCGCGCCGAGGCTGACTGTACTGTCCTCAAGGGCAGTGCACCACAGGTGGCTGAGCGCTTAGCCCAACAGGGGGTACGCTTTGATTTTGCTTTTTGTGACCCACCATACAATAAAGGTTGGGTACAGCAAATCATTGGCTTATTGGGCAGAAGCCCCTTTCTGCAAAATGGTGGCTATTTGGTAGTGGAGCGTTCAGCTCACGATGAGCTACCGCTTTTGCCGGATGGGTGTGAATTGGTACGCACTCAGCATTATGGAGAAACAATTATTGACTTTATTTTGTGGAATATTCTAGAAAAATGAGGTATAATAAGAGGGAAATTGTTTGTTTGTGTCGAATAAGCAATAGATTAGAGAGGAGATAATGTCCTTAGGGATAGGAATCCATAGAATTTAGGAGGTCCGGCTATGCGTAGAGCAGTGTGCCCAGGAAGCTTTGACCCGGTGACTAAGGGTCATATAGATATTTTTGAGAGAGCAAGTGGAATGTTCGATGAGCTGATTATCAGCGTTTTTCATAATCCAGGTAAGGATAAAGCCATGTTTAGCATGGAAGAAAGAGTGGAAATGTTGAAGGAGGCCACTAAACATATTCCCAATGTGAGGGTTACCTGCTTTTCTGGTTTGCTGAACGAGTTTTGTCAGCAGGAGAGCGCTCCCTTTATCGTTAGAGGCCTACGTGCTTTTACTGATTTTGAGTATGAATTCCAAAGAGCCTTGTTGTTGAAGAAGATTGACAATAAGCTGGAGACGGTTTTCATTATGACCAATGCTAAGTATTCCTTTGTGAGCTCTTCGGGCGTGCGTGAACTGGCTACCTTTGGTGGTCAATTGAAGGATTTGGTGCCTGAATGCATCGAGGAACGTGTGCGTCAGCACGTTTGTGAGAAGTTTGAATAGAATGCGGGGAACGAAAGATGATTGAACGGAGCAATAATACTAATGTAGCTTTAGAAAAGCTATTTGAAGAGTTTTACAATATGATTGCTGAAGCTAGGGGAGTTCCCTTTACAGAAAAAATCATGCTTGATGAAAGTGATCTGGTGAATCTGGTTGAGGATTTGAAGAATGCCATTCCCCGGGAAATAAAGAGTGCTACTCAGGTTTTGGAGGAGCAGAAGAATATTGTGAACAAGGCCTATGCTGATGCGGATCGGATTGTGCAGCAGGCTAAGAACGAAGCCGAGCGCATTTTGGGTGTGGCTCAGGCTGAAGCTGATGCCAAGATTCAGCAGGAAGAGATTGTGAAGCAGGCTAATGCTGTAGCTGAAGAGATCAAGGCTAATGCTTTGCGCTATCAAGAGGAGAGCAAGGCCGCTGCCGATGATTATGCTTTGCGGGTAAAACAGGAATCTCTGCAGTATGCTGATGACATGCTAGCGTTCTTGGGCAGAAATTTGCAAAGTGCTCTGGAAGGATTGGAAGGCAATAGACAAAATATTAACAATGAATTGGCCAACGTTGCTGGTGGCAACATTGTGGCACCTTCTGAGGAGGAAGAGGAGTAGCTGCACAACAAGAGAATTATTGGAAATGAGAAGAGCTCCCCAAGTTTCTTGGGGAGCTCGCGTTTATCTATAGACGTTGTTGAAGTGCTTTTTGTAGACTTTTTGGATGATGGCGAGAGACTCATCGTGTGAATAAACCAAGTCACATTCCTGAATCCACATGAGAAAATCATGAAAGGCATTAACCAAGCTGATTTCTTCAAGGCGGAATATATGGATAATACCGGACTCATCAAAGTGATGAATAATCACATGCTGTTTGGAATAGGCAGTTATGACGATAGGCTTAGGAATGTTAAATAGGTTGCTTTTTGCAATATGAACTATAGCTCTTCCGGTCTCAATGGCTGTAATGAAATTAGCAATAATCTCTAAGCGTTGCTTTTTCGTGGGATTGGCCCGCAGCATAAAATGGGGAATTTCCATAATTTTTCCCGTGCGCAGGAACATATCCAAGCCATCTTCGGTGAAGACCATTTGGAAGGTGTTGCGACAGGTACTAAGATTGTACAAATACTCCTTGATTTGGGCTAGCATTTCCGAAGTGAGCACGTCCGTTCTGATGCAAGTATTAACCGTTTCACTAGGGATATAAGGAATGATGCATGGTTGATACATAATATTGTAGTTGGTCTCGCCGTCAAAATCCATAAGAGTAGCTGTGTTGGCAAAATACTGCTCAGGTTCTGCGCTGATTGTATCAAATATGGGCTTAGAATTGTGTTTTTTCTTATCGTAGCTTGTAAGGTAAAGCGGACTGATTTATTCTTCACGAATGAGTAGAGCCTGCTTGGAATCATTAGAAATTCGTAAAAGGTAGTCACTGGTGATGATGGTAACAGGTAAGACAGCTGTATCATTGAAAATGGTGTCCACATGGTCATGGACATAGAAAGGATGAAAATATGGGCAGGAGAAGAATAATGGCACCAGCTTTTGGAAAACATCCAGATTATAATTGATGCTGTTATCATTATCCTGCTTATACAAGGTAATGATATTTTCAATGTTTGTACTGTTGTTAAGGGTCGAGATACAGTCATAAATGTAGGAGAAGCTAGGCTGAGCTATAATTCGGATGCAGCCATCCTCTTTGCAGGCCTCAATTTCCATAACAGCCTTGAGCACTTTATGAACGGCAGACACACCGGAGATATGCTCATATTCATTGTGCATAACAAGATTGTTCTGGGTGTTGCATTCTAAAATGAGAGAGTTTTTTGTTTGTAACTCGGCAAAGCTGCTGATGATATTTTGTACAAATGTTCTTTGGAAATACTTGCCTTCGCCCATTTTTGCAATCGAATAGGCTTCAACCAGCTCAGTAGTTTCGTTTGCAGTTA
>CAMFZA010000094.1 GCA_946002345.1 uncultured Phascolarctobacterium sp.
TTGTTGGGGTGCTGCCTCGTGCAGGGCTGCGTTTTGGTATTCTTGTCGAGCGGTCGAGGCGTGACCTCATCCTGTTTTATGCGACCATCGACAAAGACAACTCTGTCGCCTACCTCTCGGGCAAAGCCCATTTCGTGGGTTACCACAGCCATGGTCATGCCCTCGTTGGCCAGCTCCTTCATAACGTCCAAAACCTCGTTAACCATTTCCGGGTCCAAGGCACTGGTGGGCTCGTCAAAGAGCAAAGCCTTGGGCTTCATGCACAGGGCCCGGGCAATAGCCACACGCTGCTGCTGGCCGCCGGAAAGCTGGTCAGGGTAGCTGTGAGCCTTGTCCAAAAGGCCAACCTTTTGCAAATACTTGGTAGCAGTTGCCTCAGCCTCTTCCTTCTTGATGCCGCGCACCTTCATGGGTGCCAGCATCAGGTTTTGCATAACATCCATGTGGGGGAACAGGTTGAAGCGCTGGAACACCATGCCAACCTCCTTGCGCACCTCGTTAATATTGGCCTCGCCGTTTAAGGGAATGCCATCGATAACGATGCTGCCACCGGTGGGCTCCTCCAAATAGTTGATGCAGCGCAGCAGGGTACTCTTGCCACTACCGGAGGGACCGATGATAACCACTACCTCCTTTTCCGCAATGGACAGGTTCACGCCGTTTAAAACATGCAGATCACCAAAGCTTTTCTTCAAATCGGTAATCTTAATCATTTCCTTGCTCATTTTGTATCAAACCTCCGCTCCAAATAACCTGTGAACCTAGCTACAGCAAAGGTCATCACTAAATAAACAAGTGCTACAGCCATCCAAATTTCAAAGGAGGCGTAGGTACGGGCAATAATCAATTGACCGCGACGAGTCAGCTCCTCGAAGCCGATAACGGATACCAGGGAAGAGTCCTTCAGCATGGCGATAAATTCATTGCCCAGAGGCGGAATAATGCGCTTAAAGGCCTGGGGCATAATGATATAACGCATGGTTTGCGCCCAGCTCATGCCCAGGCTGCGGCCTGCTTCCATTTGCCCCTTGTCGATGGATTGAATGCCGGCACGGAAGATTTCTGCAATGTAAGCACCACTATTAATGGAGCACGCAGAAATTGCGGCCACAAAGGGGTCCACACGACTACCGATAATGCCCGGCAGAGCAAAATATACCAAAAAGATTTGCACCAAAAGCGGGGTGCCACGAATAAAGTCAACATATACGTTGGCAATATAGCGGATGGGCTTGATATTGCACAGACGGGCAATGCCCACCATGCAGCCGATTACCAGGCCCAAGAACACGCTCATGGCCGTAATTTCCACAGTGATACCAGCACCGGCAATCAAAAGTGGTAAAGAATTGACCATTAAATCAATGTTAAGCTCCATAATTTACTCCGATTTCTTCTAATTTTTCTAACAGTTATGCACTACGCAACCAAGGTTCCAAGCTTTTATTTTTTCTCGCCGAACCATTTTTTGTAAATCTTATCGAATTCGCCGTTCTTTTTCAGTTCAGCCATAGCCTTGTTAATATCTGCAGCCAGCTTGCTATCCTTCTTCACAGCGATACCATATTGCTCTGCTTCCATTTTTTCGCCAACGGTCATAGCAAATTTGTCGCCACCCTTGGTCAGGAAATATTCAACAACGGGCAAATCGCCGATAACAGCATCAACGCCGCCATTTTTCAGCTCCAGGGCAGCTTCATCCTGAGTATTGAAGGTAGTAACCTTAGCACCCTCCACCTTTCTAGCTTTCATTTCGCCAGTGGTACCAATTTGGGCAGCAATGCGTTTACCCTTCAAATCATCTACAGATTTCACAGCGGTATTGTCCTTTTTCACCATCACAATCAGGCCGGAGGTGTAGTAGGGATCAGAGAAGGTTACCGCCTTTTTGCGCTCCTCGGTAATAGTCATACCAGCAATTGCTGCATCAATATTACCTGCGTTCAGAGCAGGAATCAGGGCATCAAAGCCCATGCCGGCGATTTCTACCTTAGTACCCATTTGCTTACCGATTGCTTGAATCAGCTCGATATCAAAGCCGGTCAGCTCCTTGGAGCCTTCCTTCGGGAATTCAAAGGGAGCAAAGGCAGGCTCGGTGCCTACACGCAAAACCTTGGCCGGTTCAGCCTTTTTCTCTTCCTTTTTGTCACCGCCACAGCCAGCTAACATCATGCTGCAGGCCATAACTGCCATCATTAAAAACACCAATAATTTTTTCATTGTGAGTCCCCCTCATCTTAATAAATATTTTTATATTTTAAGCATATCATGCCTAAAAACACAAACGGAGCACATGCGATTCTACACCACACTGTGCTCCGCTTCGAGAACCGACTTTATTATTTCTTTACTTCACCAAACCAGGTTTTGTAAATCTTGTCATATTCGCCGTTTTTCTTCAGCTCGGCCAGAGCCTTGTTAACATCTGCAGCCAGCTTGTCGTTGCCCTTCTTAACAGCCAGGCCATATTGCTCAGCTTCCATAACCTCGCCCACGGTCATAGCAGTCTTGTTGCCGCCTTGAGCCAGATAGTAGCCAACAACCGGGCTATCGTTGATAACAGCATCAACACCCTTGTTCTTCAGCTCCATAGCTGCTTCGGTGTTGGTATTGAAGGCGGTAACCTTAGCATTTTTAATGCTTCTTGCCTTCTTTTCACCGGTGGTACCGATTTGCACAGCAATGCGTTTGCCTTCCAAATCCTTTTCACTCTTAACTTCCTTATTATCCTTGTTAACCATGATAATCAGGCCGGAGGTGTAATAAGGCTCGGAGAAGGTGATGGCCTTTTTACGTTCATCGGTAATGGACATGCCAGCAGCAATCAAGTCAATGTTGTTAGCATTTAAAGCAGGAATCAAAGCATCAAAGCCCATGTTTACGATTTCTACCTTAGCGCCCATTTGCTTGCCAATAGCGCGAGCCAAATCCATATCGAAGCCATCATAGTCCTTGCTGCCTTCCTTTTGGAATTCAAAGGGAGCGAAGGTGGGCTCGGTGCCTACACGCAAAACCTTAGCAGGCTCAGCCTTTTTTGCTTCCTTTTTGTCGCCGCCGCAGCCAGCAGCCAGCATAGCAACTGCACAAATGATAGTCATCATCAGTACTAATAATTTCTTCATCATTAAATTCCCCTTTCGTCTTGCAACGCTTTAATTAGATACATTATATACCCAATTCTCTCCCAGGTAAAGAATTTTTATAAAAATTTTCAGTATAAAAATGTATACAACTCAGCTGACCTGGTTTTCGCCCCCACACTCGCCTGCTGGAGGGTTCGCTCCTAAGCATCTGCGCTCCCCACTACTACCCCTCTCGCTAAAAAAATAATATGCGGCTAAAATAGCTCGCTTGCGGCAGGTCTTACTTCTATACTGCACCGTGCTCGCAGCTTGATTTTAAGCTGTTTACGTGGATCGTTTCGCCTGCAACTGGCATCGACTTGCAACCACAGACCTGAGTTGTACAGCTTATTATAAGCTTTTGCCAGTTATTTTGCAATAAAAAGAACGCCTTTTCTCTTTAATATTTGACAAAAAAGTGATATACTATCTGTACTGTATTGTTCGGACCCAGTTTTTACCACACTCTCAAAGGAAATAGACCATGATTGCCATACCCCAATGTCTCGATTTCTCAGATGTTCGTCTGACCAAGGAAATCTGTGATTTTTACCTTAAAATGCTGCAAATTAAAAATCGGGAAATCTATCTGCACAGCCAGCAGGTAGCCAATTATGCTGCCAGCACTGCGGCCAAGCTGGGCCTGCCTGCCAGCGAAGTATCCCAAATCAAGACGGGGGCGTTGCTCCACGACATCGGTCAGCTTTCTGTGCCTAATTTGATTTTGGCTAAGCTGCCCTTTTTGTCCACCAGGGAGTTGTCCATCTACAAGCGTCATTGCATTGCCGGAGCCAGCATGCTGGAAAATATTCCGGAGTTTACTTATATCACGGACATTATCCGTTGCCACCACGAAAAATGGGACGGTACCGGTTATCCCAAACGCTTGAAGGGACAAAACATTCCCATTGGTGCCCGCATTGTGGCCGTGGCCAATTATTATGACCGCAATATTAACCCCTGCACCAGCCACTGGCAAAAGACCCATGCCGATGCCATCGTGGAGCTGCAAAATAAAGCAGGGCTGGACTTTGACCCGACCATTGTCAAAGCCTTTATAGAATCCGTCCTGCCCCAACCCAATCGCAACGAAATTTAAAAGCACTGCTAACGCATTTGAGAGCGAAAGCAGTGCTTTTTGTTTTTGTATTAAAGTAAATACTCTTTCTATGAACGTTGCAGAAGGCGTTAGCTGCGAGGCGTGGCGACGCAGACGTATAGATAATACTTCAAGGAGCCGCAACGAAGCAGATGACGCCTTATGGAACGTTGCTATTGCACTATATTATCTTGGTTGTCCAGTCCTCGATATTCCACACCTTATCCACCCATCCTTCATAAAATTCGGGCTCATGGGATACCAAGAGTACGCTGCCCTTAAAGGCCTTGAGGGCTCTTTGCAGCTCTTCCTTAGCATCCACATCCAGATGGTTGGTGGGCTCGTCCAGCACCAGCCAGTTTACGTCCTTGAGCATCACCTTGCACAGGCGCACCTTAGCGGCTTCACCGCCACTTAATACAAACACCTTGCTGGTGATGTGCTCATTGGTCAGGCCGCAGCCGGCCAAGGCCGCACGCACCTCATAATTGGTCATGCCCGGATAGGCGTCCCACACATCCTCCAGGGCGGTTTTGTCGTTCTTTTCCCGTTCCTCCTGCTCAAAGTAGCCCGGTTCCAAAAATTCGCCCAGCTCCACCTTGCCACTGAAGGGAGGAATAATGCCCAAAATGGTCTTCAAAAGCGTGGTTTTGCCAAGGCCATTGACACCTTTAATGGCAATTTTTTGGCCTCGTTCCAAATTGAAGGTTACGGGACGGGTGAGCGCACTGTCGTAGCCCAACACCAAATCCTTGGCCTCCACAATAAAGCGGCTGGGCGTGCGTGCTTCCTTAAATTGGAAGGTGGGCTTAACCTTTTCCCGAGGCTTTTCAATCATTTCCATCTTGTCCAGCTTGCGCTGACGGCTCTTAGCCATATTGGTGGTGGCCACGCGAGCCTTGTTGCGGGCAATAAAGTCCTCCAGCTTGGCAACCTCCTGCTGCTGGCGCTCATAGGCACTGACCTTTTGGGCCTGGTAAATGGCATACATCTCTTGGAATTTGTCGTAGTTGCCGGTGTAACGGGTGAGCTCGCAGTTTTCCAGATGATAAATAACATTGCAAACATTATTTAGGAAGGGCACATCATGGGAAATAAGAATAAAGGCATGCTCGTAATCCTGCAGGAATTTGGTCAGCCATTCAATATGCTCCACATCCAAATAGTTGGTGGGCTCGTCCAGCAAGAGGATTTGGGAGTTTTGCAGCAGCAGCTTGGTAAGCAGCACCTTGCTACGTTGACCGCCGGACAGCTCGCTCACATCCTTGTCCAGGCCAATGCTGCCCAAGCCCAAGCCATTGGCAAACTCTTCAATCTTGCTGTCAAGAGAATAAAAGCCTGCGTGCTCCAGCTCCGTTTGAATCTCGCCTACGGCGTTCATCATCTTATCCATTTCCTCCGGAGTGGCATCGCCCATCTTCTCGTAATAATCCAGCATTTGCTGCTCCTTTTCGTAAAGAGCATCAAAGGCGGTGTGCAGCACCTGGCGAATGGTCATCCCCTTTTGCAGAGTGCTCTGTTGGTCCAAATAGCCCACAGTGGCCTTGCCTGGCCATTCTACCTTACCATCATCGGGCAACACGTGGCCGGTAACAATATTCAAAAAGGTGGATTTGCCTTCACCGTTGGCGCCGACCAAGCCCACATGCTCGCCGCGCTGCAGCTTGAAGGAAACATTCTCTAAAATTTGGCGTCCCCCAAAGGAATGGGAAACATTGGTCACATTCAAATAACTCATGGACAACCTCTTTCTTTAGATTCTTATAATGAAAAATATTTTAGCACAAATTCAGACATTATATTATAACATATGCTCCACCTCTTTGAGAAGTGGCTCTTAGTGCGTTGTCAACCGCAAATTACTCTGCTATAATGGACTTAGATAAAAATGTAAGGAGGCTTCTTTATGCTTACTGGTAATAAACAAGATATTTACAAGCTTTTGCCCTTTGTGAGCCCGCGTCTGGCCCAGGCTCTGGCCTATATTGCGGCTACTGATTTTAGTCAAATTCCTAACGGTGAATACGAGATAGATGGTCGCAAGGTTTTTGCCCGTGTGAACACCTATGACACCGAGCCCAAGGCACAGCGCCGTGCGGAAAAGCACAACCAATATATTGATGTACAGTATGTGGCTCAGGGCAGCGAAACAGTGTGGTACACTCCCCTGACCAGCGAAAATGTGGAAACAGAAAATCTGGCCAAGGAAAATGATGTTATTTTCTATGCTGACCCTAAGGAAAAGAACTGCGTGGTGCTCCAAGCCGGGGACTTTGCCATCTTCTTCCCCTGGGAGCTCCATCGTCCCAATTGCGCCAATGGCTGCTGCGGCGAAGGCGCCATCAGCCATGTGCAAAAGATTGTGGTGAATGTGGAGGTCTAAGCACAGCCTCAGGAAAAATAGCAACTGTTTGCGAAAAAACTGGTGAGA
>CAMFZA010000095.1 GCA_946002345.1 uncultured Phascolarctobacterium sp.
ACCTGATACTGCTCCATATCAATGATCAAGCCATCATAAACGATGCGGGAAGCATCGCCCTTCTTATCCTGGGTACCAGCTCGGCGCAGCACCGCCTTGACCCTGGCCACCACCTCACGAGAATTGAATGGCTTGGTGATATAATCATCAGCACCAATCTCCAGACCGGCAATGCGATCATCATCCTCATCCTTAGCGGTTACCATAATAATGGGCAAATCGGTCATCTTCCGCACCTGCTTGCACACTTCAATGCCATCCAAAACAGGCATCATTATATCCAAAAGCAAAATATCTGGTTTTTCTGATTGCACCTTTAGGATAGCAGCTGCGCCATCCTCAGCCTCAATTACTTCAAAACCTTCCTTTTCAAAGTAAATACGCAAAATCTCACGAATCTGTGCTTCATCATCAGCAATCAAAATTTTTTGCTTTGTCATAGTTATCACTCCTGACATTACATGATGTTAAGCTAATTATATCACAAAATGTCTTAAAGTTTAGCTACGTTCACAAAAGATTCACCAAATATTGGTCCATTTCTTATCTTTGGGGCTGCCGAACCTGCTTGAACTAGATATTTTCATCACAAGTGTTAATCTCTACCTTGCCCTCATGAATCAGTTGCAGCAAAAACTCCACAATTTCCCCATCCAGTTGAGTATTTTTGGCATGCTCCAGCTCACTCAAAATCTTTTCCCTAGACAGGTGAGGACGATAAACACGGGTCGAATTCATAGCATCAAAGGTGTCGGCTACGGCAATAATGCGAGCCTCCAGAGGTATTTCCTTGCCGGTCAGCTGATGTCCATAGCCCCTGCCATCAAAACGCTCGTGGTGGCACTTAGCACCCACGGCGATCAGGGGGAATTGGGAAATTTCCTCTAAAATGGCGCTACCAATATCGGTGTGCTCCTTCATTTTAGCGTATTCTGCATCGGTCAGGGTGCCCCGTTTATTCAAAATCTCATCGGGAATAACCACCTTGCCAACGTCGTGCAAAAGTGCTACCCGATACAGATTATCAACCCTTTCCTTGCTCCAGCCCATGGCCTCCGCTATCTGGCGTGAATATTGGGCTACCCGGGCAGAGTGACCCCTAGTGTAATGGTCCTTGAGGTCGATGGCCTTGGCAAAGGAGCTAATCACCTGGTCCAAGAATTCTTCTGTTTCACGCTGCTTTTCCTGAATCCTTTGTAGGCGCCGCCGCATATACAGGCGATAGCCACCAAAAAGCAGTCCGACAAAAATAGTCAGAGGCAGAAGCACAAAGGCCGGATTTTCTGAATGCTTCTTTTCCTTGATCAGAGTATAAACCTTTTCCTGACTCAGCTTGCCCGTGCGCTGGTCGTAGATGCCCACATGCAGCTTATAGGTGCCACCGGCCAGATTAGTATAGGTGCGCTCCTTGTTGTCAAAGCGGCTGACCTTTTCAATTTTCTTATCAAAGCCCTCTAAATAACTGGATAAGATCACGTTGTTTAAGGAATTGGTCAGCACATAGGCCTTGTAGGTAATACGCGTGGCATCACTACTTATATGCAAAGGCTTGTCCTCATCCAAGGGATAGTCCACACCATCAATATTGATGCTGGGCACACAAAACTTTTTCAGGCCGGAGCTTTGCTCCAAGCTGTCCAAATTCAGCTGGCACAAGCCATTTTGCAGGCATAGATAAAGCTTTTCATTGTTTTCGATGTAATTGAAGGAATTGGCAGTCAAGGCCCCGCTAAGGCCATCCCGTTGGCTCAAAACATAGTCATAGGAGCCATCCTTGAGCAGCTTGGAGGACCTGGTCACATAAATCCCCTGATTGCAGGTGACCAGCATTTCTCCATTTTGAGTAAAAATAAAGTCAAAATTATTAGTGCTTGGGAAATTTGCAATAGTTGTCAGTTCCCCATCCTTAAAATGAGCAATAGAGTTACCTGTGGAAATCCACATCCCCCCTGTTTCAGGGTCGGTAGCCATGCGCAAAATAACCCCCGCTCTGAGGCCATCCTGTTGGTCCAGGTTGTACACAATGTGGTCATCCCTAATCAGGTTGATGCCTCACCCATCCGTGCCCACATAAATGTTCCCCTTATGCTCCAACAGGCACAGCACCTGAGGATTGGACAAACCGTTTTTAGTAGTGAAGGTTTTTTCCACCTTGTCATTGCGAATCAGTGCCAGACCATCCCGGGTTCCCACATAGATACTGCCGTCGCTGGACTCCATAATCACCCTACTGCGCTCATGGGGCAGGCCCTCCCTACGAGTAAAGCTCCTCATGGCTCCAGTCTCCGGATTATATTTTAACAAGCCCAACTTGGAATAGGTCGCAATCCACAAATTGCCCTTGCTATCTACAATCACATGGCGTGTACGGGTAGTTTTGAGCAACTCGCTGATCGGTGTGGCTATAGGCTTATCACCCTTAAGAGTCACCAGGCCCCTGTCCGTCGCCACATAGGTGATGCCCTGATGCTTCAAAACGCTGTTCACTACTCTTGGGCTAATGCCGGCTATGGCGAAAAGATTCCGGAAGCTATTAGATGTCAGCTTAGCTACCCCCATGCGAGAAGAGCTGAACCACATATTCCCCTCATAGTCAACCATGATATTATCCACAGAATTATTGAACTGCATTTTGTCAATAACATGAAAGTTATCCAGCATATCAAAATAGCCCACGCCATTTTCCGTAGCTACCAACAAAATGCCATCAGCTCGCAAAAGTATATCGTTGACAGTGTGACGTCCTTCCATGGTCAACAGCTTCAGCACCCTTACTGTCCCATTTTCTATGCTTATTTGGGCCACTTTGTCCCCCGTGGTGCCCACCCAATATTGGTTTTCACTAAAAACATCGGGCTCCACAGCTACCACATTGCCAAAGCTAAAAGTATCCGCTGGAAAAAAGCTTTCTAAATCCCTACCCTGATAAACAAACATGTCACCGTTCTGGGTCAAACCGCACACTCTATTCCCCGGTGCAGGATGTAATTCCTTAATATACTTGTTCGCTAGGCGAGTATCACCTTCACGGGTAATATAGTTATCCCGGTCCTTAAAGCTTAAGCCCTCGGTGGTGCCAATAAACATCAGGCCCTCGCTATTTTCAGTAATATCACGGATAGTGTTGGAGGAAAGGCCATCCTTAAGCTGCCAAAACTGGAACTTGCCTTCCTTGTACATAGCTATGCCACTGTCATTGGTGCCAACATAAAGCTCATCCTTGTTGGAAACATATAGATTGGCTACACTGTAAATACCACTGCTCACGGGGTATTGGTAAAAGCTGGAGCCATCATAGCGAGTCAGGCCATTGTAGGTACCAATCCAGACAAAACCGTCCCTGGTCTGCACCACATCATTGGCTGCCGATGAGTCCAGGCCATTACTGTTGTCATATACCGTCTCCAAATAGCCAAACTCATCCAGAGTGTGGTGCAAAGCTGCAGTAGCCACCCGAAGGGGCACACATAGCACCAGCAGAGCGACGACTATGCCTGCCACCTTTTTATAATATAACTGTAAAAGTTTATCCATCAATCGTTTCATAATAAGCCCTCTTTTACTTTCCCGAAAAGAATCAAAGTGCTATATTGAGACAAATATACAGCATCATCGATATTATCATTTTATCACATAACCTTCTCCACAACAAAGAAAATTTTCAGTACTGCTTATGATTTTATTAAGCTCTCTAATCCCGAGGCTGAACATTAACCGGATAACAGGCAAAAATTGTTCATTTTTTACGTTTTTTTATTTACCTTGGCTTATACATATGATAAAATTGACTTGCTATAGTATTGAAATGGCTTGGGTACTACAGCAAATTCACATTAGGGAGTAAATGATATGGCGAACAAACTAGTTTATGTAGGTAAAACCAAAAATGTTTATGCTATTGACAACGTCAACTATTTGCTGGAGTTCAAAGCTGACTGCACCGGCAAGGATCGCGTATTTGATCCCGGTGAAAACTCCGTTGGTCTGACCATTGAAGGCGTGGGCGATGTCAACCTACGCATGTCCATGTATTTCTTTGAAAAGATCAATGCAGCAGGCATTAAAACCCACTATGTAAATGCTGACTTGGCTAAAACCACCATGGAAGTATTGCCCGCTAAGGTTTTTGGTAAGGGCCTGGAGGTTATTTGCCGCCACAAGGCTGTAGGCAGCTTCTTCCGTCGTTATGGCCAATACATTGAAGAAGGCGCAGATTTGCCCGCTTATGTAGAAACCACCTTCAAGAACGACGAGCTGGGCGACCCGCTGGTTACCAAGGACGCACTGGTTATTTTGGGCGTAATGACCGAAGAGCAATATGAAGCTATCAAGGAAATGACCCAAAAGATTACCCAAATCGTAGCTGACGACCTGAAGGAAAAAGGTCTCGTGCTTTACGACATTAAATTTGAATATGGCTATGATGCTGAAGGCAAAGTAATGTTGATTGACGAAATCGCTTCCGGCAACATGCGCGTGTACAAGGATGGCAAGTACATCGATCCCATGACCCTTTCCAAGCTATTCTTTGCACAAGTATAAATAAGACTAACATAAAATGAACCCATGCTTCCCTCAAAAAGAGAAGCATGGGTTTTTCTTTTACCACTTTTTTAAGTTTAAAGCATCATCCGCCCGATAAGCTAGTTCTTAACCCTTGCAGAAAATGGCTATATAGCCATTGACAAAGATGTACAGCACGATAAGAGGCAGAATATAGGTAGCATAAAAGCGAATCCATTTGGGGAAGGCTACGCCCTCGCCAGTATCAGCTTCGCGAATGAAGTTATCCCAGCCCCAACCATAACGGCTAGTGCAAAAGGATAGATAAACCAAGCTGCCCAAGGGCAACAGATTGTTGCTGACGATAAAATCCTCCAAATCTAAAATGCAGCTGCCCTTGCCCATGGGTTGGATGTGGCTCCAAACATTGAAGCCCAAAACGCAGGGCATGGAAAGCAGGATGATTCCCACAATACTATAGCGGATTACTTTTTTGCGCCCCCAGCCCGTCAAATCGCAAATGCAGGAGGTAATGTTCTCGAACACCGCGATAACGGTGGACATGGCAGCAAACAGCATGAAGAGGAAGAATAAAGTGCCCCAAATACGACCACCGCTCATGGCGTTGAACACATTGGGCAGCGTCACAAAGAGCAAATTGGGACCACTGCCAGGATTGACGCCAAAGCTAAAGCAGGCAGGAAAAATAATCAGTCCGGAAATAATGGCCACAAAGGTATCCAAACCCATAATCCACATAGCTTCGCCGGTCAGGCGCTGTTCCTTGCCAATATAGCTGCCAAAAATAGCCAAAGAACCAATCCCCAGACTCAAGGTGAAAAAGGCCTGACCCATGGCAGCAAAGACAACCTCGCGCACACCATGCTCAACGATTTTATTAAAATCAGGATACAGGTAGTACTTGAGACCCTCGCTGCTATTGGGAAGCATAATGGAATTGACTGCCAAAACAAGCATCAAAAGCAACAGACAGGTCATCATGGTCTTGGTGATGCGCTCGACGCCGTCCTTGACGCCCAAATAGCACACCCCAAAGCACAAAAGTACGATGGTGATCATGTTCAGGGCCATGGTATAAGGGTCGCTCAATAGGGCACCAAAAATCTGGCCCACGCCCTTGGCATCAAGGCCCACAAAGCCGCCCATGGCCATCTTGTAGAAATAATACAGCATCCAACCGGAGACTGTGGTATAGAACATCATCAAAATAACATTGCCTGCAATGGCACCATACTTGTACCAATGCCATTTACTCCCGCGGGGCTCCAAAACATCAAAGGATTTGGCCGCACTGCGCACACTGGCGCGACCCACGGCGAATTCCGCAACCATAATTGGCAACCCTAAAAGCAACAGGAAGCATAAATAAATCAAAACAAAGGATGCACCGCCGTATTGGCCGGTGATGAAGGGAAAACGCCATACATTGCCAAGTCCAATGGCACATCCTGCAGAAATCAAAATAAAGCTAACACGTGAGGAAAAGCTCTCGCGTTCCAAAAAAATAACCTCCCTAAAAAAGTAAATATCCCCCTACTATTTCCTTATTATATTTCCTTATTATATTTTCTTATTTTCTCTCTAGTCTGTTAAATTATTATTTTTCCTTGTTTTCAGCAGGCTTTTGCTCGTTGAGAACACGGAAATTCATGCCAAAGAGAGCATTTTTCTGATCGAATACAAATTGCATGAGCACATGCTCTTGCTTTTCAAACTTGCACATATAGGCAACCAATGAACCATCATTCAAACGCTCAAAAATGCGGAATTGGGCTTCCTTTAAGGTGCCAAATTGCTCTTTGATAGCCTTTTGCCAAGCAGTATATTGCTTATCGGTGAACTTTTCTGCCAGCTTGGCATTGAGCAGAGGCGCAATCACAGCGTATTCCGGTGCCGGAGCAGCATCAATGGCATCAATAAAGCGGTCACAGGTTTTTTGCTGCTTGTTTAAATCGTTGCCATCTGCTGCAAAGCACAGGCTGCAGGCGGTCATGATGACTAGGGTTGTAAAAAATAAAACTAATTTTTTCATTGGTTCATACCTCCTTGTTTGTCCTATCTTTATAT
>CAMFZA010000096.1 GCA_946002345.1 uncultured Phascolarctobacterium sp.
GCCGGCGCGCTGGGCGCCGGCGCGGACGCACACCCGCGGTCTCGACCCACTCCCACCATTCCGCGTTCGCTGGTGCCTGCGGCCGGCATGAATCCCAAGGAAACCGAGGAGCTGACGGAGTTTATCCGCCAAATTCGTGATGAATATAACCTGACCATCTTTATGATTGAGCATCATATGGACTTGGTTATGGAAATCAGCGATTGGATTTACGTGCTGGACTTTGGCATGCTTATTGCTGAAGGCACTCCGGCCGATATTCAAAATAATAATCGTGTAATTGAGGCATATCTGGGGGTGGATGAGGATGCTTAAGGTTAATGATTTAGTAGTTTCCTACGGCGGCATCGAAGCCCTGAAGGGTATTTCCCTGGAGGTGCCGGATGGTAAGATTGTGACCCTGATTGGCGCCAACGGTGCCGGCAAGAGCACTCTGCTGCGCAGCATTATCGGCTTGGTAAAGCCTGATAGCGGCTCTGTGACCTATGGTGATAAGCAGCTCATCGGCTTAAACTCCCAACAGATTGTGGAAAACGGCATCACTCTGGTGCCCGAGGGTCGGCGTGTATTTCCCAATTTGACGGTGTTGGAGAATTTGCAGATTGGTGCTTATTTGCGTAATGATAAAGAGGGCATTGCCAAGGATATCCGTTGGATTTACGATTTGTTCCCCCGCTTGGAGGAGCGCAGCTGGCAGATGGCCGGCACCCTGAGCGGTGGCGAGCAGCAGATGTTAGCCGTAGGTCGCGCGTTGATGTGTCGACCCAAGGTGCTGATGATGGACGAGCCCTCCTTGGGCCTGGCTCCCTTGATTATTAAGGATATTTTTAATATTATCCAAGAGATTAACCGTCAGGGTATGACCATTCTTTTGATTGAGCAGAATGCGAACATGGCTCTGAAGGTGGCGGACATTGCCTATGTGCTGGAGACGGGTCGCATTACTATGACTGGCAGCGGCCGCGAGTTGTTGGAGAATCAGGAGATTAAGGCGGCATACTTGGGTAAAAAGAAATAAGACAGTCCATAAGGCACCATCTACTTCGTTGCGGCTCCTAGGAGTACTAAATTGTACGCCGTCGTCGCCGCGCCTCGTATCTGGTACCTTCTGAACTGTCTTTAGAAATTGTTTTATTAAGTCAACCAGCTAGCAATAGTTGGTTGACTTATTTTTTCATAGTAGGTATAATTATAAGGTGAATTAGCTTGTAAAGTGTTGGATTAACAGAAGCATCAAGAGCAATAGGAGGCAATCCTGTGATTAAGATAGAAAATTTGCAGCATTATTATACGGATAGCGATGGCAACGAGGTGAAGGCCCTGGACGGCGTGGATTTGACCATCGGGCAGGGCGAATTTGTAGCCATCATTGGCGCCAACGGCAGTGGCAAATCCACCCTGGCGCGCCATTTGAACTGCCTGCTTTTGCCCACGGATGGACGGGTGGAAATCAGCGGTCTGGATACGCGGGAAGAAAAGAACATGTGGGATATTCGCCAGCAGGTGGGAATGGTTTTCCAAAACCCCGATAACCAAATCGTTGCGGCCGTGGTGGAGGAGGATGTGGCCTTTGGTCCCGAAAACATCGGCGTGCCGGGCCCGGAAATCGCTCCTCGCGTAGCCAAGGCACTGGCTGCCGTAGGCATGACGGAATACGCCAAGCATGCGCCCCACCGCTTGAGCGGTGGTCAAAAGCAGCGCGTGGCCATTGCGGGCATTATGGCGCTGGAGCCCAAGTGCATTGTTTTGGACGAGCCCACGGCCATGCTGGATCCCCAAGGCCGCAAGGAAATCGTCAGCACCGTGCAAAAGCTGAACCAGGAGAAAAATATTACCATTGTCTATATCACCCACTATATGGTGGAGGCGCTGGCTGCGGACAGAGTTGTGGTCATGGAAAAGGGTCACGTTCGCTTTATGGGCACGCCCAAGGAGGTCTTCAGCCGGGTGGACGAGCTGGAAGCGCTGGGCCTGGAGGCGCCATTGGCGGCGAAGGTGGCCAGCGAGCTGCGCAAGAGCGGCGTGAAGCTGCCAAGCGGGATTATTACGGATGAGGAGCTGGCGCAAGCATTATGTCAATAAAACTAAGTAATATTTATCATACATATTCCAAGGGAACGCCCTTTGAGCGCTTGGCACTGCAGGATGTTTCAGTTGCTATTGCCAAGGGCGAGATTGTGGCCATTATCGGTCACACCGGCAGTGGCAAGTCCACGCTGGTGCAGCACTTAAATGGTCTGCTTAAGCCGGACAAGGGCACTGCCACCATCGACGACATGGATATCACGGCCAAGGGCCAGCAGGCCAAGGCCGCTCGCCAGCAGGTGGGCATGGTGTTCCAATATCCGGAGCATCAGATTTTTGCCGAGACTGTTTTTGAGGATATTGCCTTTGGCCCTCGCAACAAGGGCTTTAATGAGGAAGAGGTGGCTAAGGCCGTGCGGGAGGCCATGGAATTCGTGGGCCTTGATTACGATACCTTCGCCGAGCGTTCCCCCTTCCAATTGAGTGGCGGCCAAATGCGCCGCGTGGCTATCGCCGGTGTGGTGGCCATGAATCCTGATTATTTGGTGCTGGACGAGCCCAGTGCGGGCTTGGATCCCCGGAGCCGCAACGCTGTTTTTCGCGAAATTATGGCGCTGCACAAGAGCCGCGGCATTGCCATTGTCCTTGTTACCCACAGCATGGAGGAGGCCGTAAAATATGCCAACCGCATGCTGGTTATCAACGGCGGGCAGGTGCTCTTTGATGGGGAGCCGGCGGCAATTTTTAAGGAGCATGGCGACGAATTGGTGCAGGTGGGCGTGGATGTGCCCCAGGTGTACAAGCTGGCTGATTTATTGCGCCACAAGGGCATGAGCTTGCCTGAGGGTATTAAGGATGAAATGGCGCTGGTGAAGGCCATTAAGCAAGCAAAGGGGTGGAAATGATGCTGACAGAAATTACTTTAGGTCAATATTTCCCGGGCAACTCTTTTGTTCATCGCCTGGACCCGCGCACGAAGATTTTGGCTACTATCATTTATATTATAGCGATTTTCTTTGCAGAAACGCCTCTTTCCTATGGCATCTTAACAGCCTTCGCGGCTTTGGTCATCCTGATTTCCCGTTTGCCCTGGCTCTTAGTGCTAAAGGCCTTGAAGCCAATCTGGATTATCGTCATTTTGACCATGTTTATTCACATGTTCACTGCTCCCGGTGAGCATGTTATTTGGAGCTGGAAGTTTTTGAATGTGACCCAGGAGGGCCTGGATTTGGGTCTAAAAATGGCAGTGCGCCTTATTTTGCTGCTGCTTTTTTCTTCTGTGCTCACTTTTACCACCTCTCCCATTGTGTTGACCGATGGCATTGAAAATTTGCTGCGGCCCTTTAAGGCTGTGGGCGTGCCTGCCCACGAACTGGCCATGATGATGACCATTGCTCTGCGCTTTATTCCTACCTTATTAGAAGAAACTGACCGTATTATGAAGGCGCAAACAGCTCGTGGTGCTGATTTTGCCAATGGTAACATGTTGCAGCGCTTGAAGAACATGCTGCCCCTCTTGGTGCCGCTGTTCATCAGCGCCTTCCGTCGTGCGGATGAGCTGGCTGTGGCCATGGAAGCACGCTGCTATCGGGGCGGCGAGGGCCGCACCCGCATGCACGAGCTTGCTTATGGTGGCGGAGATTACGTTGCCTTAGCTTTGGTTTTGGCCTTGGCTGTGGGCTTGGCGGTGCTGCGTTGGGGTAAGCTATGCGGACTATCAAGCTAGTAGTAGCCTATGATGGCAGCTGCTATCATGGCTTTCAAAAACAAAAGGATTACGACACTATTCAGAGCATATTAGAAGAAAAGTTGGCCCTGCTGTGTGGCGAGCCAGTTGTGATTGCCGGCAGTGGTCGCACCGATGCCGGAGTGCACGCCTTGGCCCAGACGGTGACCTTTAAAACTAAGGGACGCATTCCCTGTAATAATATTGTGCGTGCCAGTCGCAGCCTGCTACCCCGGGATATTGTTGTGGTCAGTGCTGCAGAGGTGCCGGAGGGCTTTCATGCGCGCTTTAGCGCCTGTTGGAAGATTTACCAATACCGGGTGTTGTGCACAAATACGCCAAACCCCTTTAGGATGCGCTATACCTGGCAGCAGCCTGTACCGTTAAAGCTGCAGGAGATGAATGCAGCGGCGGCCTTGCTTTTGGGTACCCATGACTTCAGCGCCTTTCGCAGCAGCGGTAGCGTGGATAGCTCGCCCATCAAAACGATTTATGAGGCTGGTTGGCACCAGGAAGAAGCAGAGCTGGTCTTTCGGATTGCCGGGGATGGCTTTTTGTACCATATGGTGCGCAATATTGTGTGGTCCTTGGTGCAGGTGGGACTGGGGCGTCGCACTAGGGAGGACTTCGCGGCAGAGCTGCGGGCTAAGCGCTGTGAGTTTTTAAACGAGCCTGCTCCTGCGGAGGGACTTTATTTGGAGGAGGTTTGCTATAAGCCTTATCCAGAGCGGTAAGCTAGCAAGCAGAGCAGGGTTTGCAAAAATAAGCTATTTTCATGGTAGAAAGTGCTTTTGACTGTAACTTTTTTACAATTTTTTAGTAAAAAAGCTTGACTTAAAAGGCGCTTTTCAGTATAATATATCTACGTGATTTTCCGCTTGATTTCACTAGCCCCGAAATACGGTGAGAAAATTCACAACGAACTGTATATTTGGAAACTATCTAGGAGGGACATAAGCGATGAAATCTTTTATGGCTAATCCGTCCAACATCGAACGTAAATGGTTCGTTGTTGACGCAGCTGATAAAACTCTGGGCCGTCTGGCTGCAGAAGTAGCAAAAGTCCTGCGCGGTAAGCATAAACCTACCTTTACCCCGCACATGGACACTGGTGATCACGTAATTATTATTAATGCAGATAAGGTTGTTCTGACCGGCAAAAAGCTGACCAAGAAAGTTTATTTCCATCATTCCGGTTATCTCGGCGGCGACAGCTATGTAAAGGCTGGCGACATGCTGAAGAATAACCCTGTAAAAATGGTTGAGCTGGCAGTTAAAGGTATGATTCCTCATAACCGCCTTGGCGCAGACATCTACAGCAAGCTTCATGTATACGCTGGCAGCGAACATCCGCATGCAGCTCAAAAACCTGAAGTTTTGGAAATCAACGTTAGATAACATCCGGGAGGGAACAATAAATGGCAGTAGTTACTTATAACGCAACCGGTCGTCGTAAATCTTCCGTTGCCCGCGTTCGCCTGGTTCCGGGTGAAGGCAACATCGTAATCAACGATCGTGAATTAAAGCAATATTTCGGTCTGAAGACCTTGGAGCTGATTGTTAACCAACCGCTCGAAGTTACCGAGACCAAAGGCAAATATGACGTACTCGTTAACGTAAACGGCGGCGGCATTTCCGGCCAAGCTGGTGCTATCCGTCACGGCATTGCTCGCGCTCTGCTGAAGGTTGACGCTGAGTTCCGTCCTGTTCTGAAAAAGGCAGGCTTCCTGACTCGCGACCCGCGTGAAAAAGAACGTCGTAAATACGGCTTGAAGAAAGCTCGTAAGGCTAGCCAGTTCTCCAAACGTTAATTTTTGGATTCTGTCCGGCACTCAATCACAAATATCGCACAAAACCCCAGAAACGCCTATTTTACGGTGTTTCTGGGATTTTTTTATTGCTTGGTGGATTTTAGTACTCAAGAAATGATTATTGCTTTTCAACTTATTACATAGTATAATATTAATAGTAAAATACAATAATTCTACTATGGAGGGTCACCATATGATTATAAAAGCGTCGGCTGCTATTCGCCAGAACTATAATGAGATTTCTGAGCTATGTAAAACCAGTAAAGAACCTGTTTATCTGACAAAAAATGGGGAAGGTGACCTTGTAGTTATGGATATTGATACCTTTACTAGAAGGGAAAAAATGCTGAAGCTTAGAGAGAAGCTACTTTCTGTTGAAGAAAACAGACTGCATGGTAGTGCGGAGTGCACTATTGACGAACTAGATACCTATCTTGAGTCTGTAATTGAGGATGTAGCCAATGGATCAAAACAAGCTGTATAAAGTTAAAATTTCAGAAGAAGCTCAAAGAGAATTAGGCAATATAGTAAGTTATGTAGCATTGAATAGTATTCAAGCAGCTAGAGTACTAAAGAAGGATATAGTTGCGGAAATAAGTTCATTAAAGCTATTTCCCGAAAGGACATCATTCTTGGAGGGGGAGTTTATACCTTTTAACAAGTACCATAAGCTCGTTGTTAGAAAAAACTATTTGGTCCTTTACCAGATTAAAGATGATACGGTATGGGTGGAATATGTTATTGATTGCCGTCAGGATTATCAATGGCTAATCAGATAACTTAGAACTAAGCATTAAATGTACCTAAACAAATATCGCACAAAACCCCAGAAACGCCTATTTTACTGTGTTTCTGGGATTTTTTTATACGAAGAATAGTGGCTAAATTATCAATACATTTGTTTGTTTTTAGGTGCTATTTGCAGCATATTTGCAACGTATTTGCAACACAACAAAATGCCGCACTAGGTATTCCAGTGCGGCATTTTGTTGTGTAAAAAGAAACCACCCGCTATGC
>CAMFZA010000097.1 GCA_946002345.1 uncultured Phascolarctobacterium sp.
TGACTTAAAACTACTTTAAGGTCTCCACCTTGGTGCGTGGCGGCAGCGACACTTCTGCAGCAGCTTTGGGCGCAGCCCTGAAGGCTGATTGCGTGGAAATCTATACCGACGTAGATGGCATCATGACTGCTGACCCTCGTCTGGTTAAGGATGCTAATATTTTGGAGCAAATTTCCTATGCTGAGGTTTGCCAAATGGCCTACAATGGCGCTAAGGTAATCCACCCCCGCGCTGTCGAAATTGCTATGAGCAGCAATATTCCTATGTATGTAAAATCCACCTTTAGCGATGCTCCCGGCACTTTGATTACCAGTGATAGCAATGGCCGCAGCGCTGGCAGTGAAGTGGCCATCAACGAAAGCTGCGCTAGTGGTGTGGCTAATCTGGGCGATTTGGTACAATTCCGCATTGAACTCAATCCTACCGATTTGGCTGCTGGCCGTAACCTGTTCGAGGATTTGGCAGCTGCCGGCATCAGCGTAGGTTGCTTGAACCTGTCTGAAAAAGAGGCCATGTTTGCTGTTTTCTCTGCTGATCAGGAACGTACAGTTAAAGTATTGGATGAAACTGGCTTTAAATATGCGTGCAACACTGGCTGCGCTAAGGTTTCTGTAGTGGGCAGTGCTATGCGTGGTGTACCCGGCATTATGGCTACCTTTGTAGCTGCTTTGGCTTCTAAAAACATTGCTATTTTGCAAACCGTTGACTCCGATACCACTATTTCCGCGATTGTTAAGGAAGAGCATTTGGTTGACGCTGTAACAGCGTTGCACCAAGCCTTCAAATTATAAAAGAGGTGTACTTATTTATGACAAAGCCCTATTTTGGAAGATTATTGACTGCTATGGTCACTCCCTTTGCTGAGGATGGCAGTGTAAATTATGAAGCTGGCTGTCAGCTGGCTGATTGGCTGTTGGCCAACGGCAGTGATGGCCTGGTAATCGAAGGCTCTACCGGTGAAGCTGCCACCATGGATATGGATGAAAAAATCAAATTCATGGAAACCATTGTGAAGCATGTTAATGGTCGTGCTCCCATCGTAGCTGGTGCTGGCACTAACTGCACTGCTTCCACCATTGATTTGGTAAAGAAAATGGAAGCCTGCGGTGTGGATGGTCTTTTGGTAGTTGGTCCCTTCTACAACAAGCCCACCCAGGAGGGTTATTACCAACACTTTGCAGCTGTGGCTAAATCTACTAAGCTGCCCATCATCGTGTACAATGTTCCCGGCCGTACTGGCTCCAATATTGCTCCGGCGACTGTGGCCCGTCTGGCTAAGGATTTTGACAATATCGTGGCTATTAAAGAGGCTGCTGGTAACGTGGCTCAATGCGCCGAGCTGTACAGAGTGTTGCCCGAACGCGTTTCCATTTACAGTGGTGATGACGGCCTGATTCTGCCCTTCATGGCAGTGGGTGCTGTGGGCCTGATTTCTGTACTGGCAAACTGCAATGGCCAAATCCTGCAGGATGTTATGCAAGCCTATGAAGAAGGCCGCAACAAGGATGCTGCTGATTTGAACAAAAAGATGGTTCCCCTGGCTAAGGCTATGTTCATGGAAAGCAACCCCATTCCCATCAAATATGCTGTGACCAAGGTTACCGGTATTGATGTGGGCAATCCGCGCCTGCCCTTGACTCCGCTCTGCGCTGACTGCGTAGCTATGCTGGATGTAATTTTGAAGGACTATGGCATGGTGAAATGAGCAAGCTAGTTGTGATAATTCAATGTGAGCAGGTGCAAAAGCGTTGCAGTGGCTATAACTGCACCCATGCCTTCTATAGCCGTGAAGGAAAATTTGTGGATTATCCCCAGGATACACGCTACATGTCCTTCACCTGTGGGGGTTGCTGTGGTGCGGGACTTTCCGTGAAGCTAGAAAACCTGCGTAAGCGCTTGCGTCGCTTTCAGGAGGATGGCTTTGAGGTAGTGGTGCATCTATCCACCTGCATGGTGAGCGATAATTACCACAAGTCACCCTGTCCCCATTTGGACTATATCCAAAATTTGCTGGCGAAAAAGGGCTTCACAGTGGTGAAGGGAACTTATATCTCCAAAACAGCCACGAAGAAGAGGGAGGCTGGCATTTACAAAGCCTTTTAAGTAAAAATTAGCAGTGCTGCGATGGCATTACATGGTCATCAGCAGCGCTGCTTTTTTATGTATACAGTGATTTTTCTGTGATTTAAGCAGGAAAAAAACTACTATTGGCAGAATATAACAAGTTATAAAAATAATTTTCCCTGTAAAGGAGTGATGGACATGCCATTGTTGATTTTAGTTATTCTCTTAAGTATCATTGTAGCTATATTTGCTGTACAAAATGCTGTGGCTGTATCCCTAAACTTTATTTTCTGGAGCTTTTCATCTTCCTTGGTGCTGGTAATTTTAGGCTCCTTTCTCATTGGTGTGCTGGTGGCCACCTGCTTCCTGTTAGCTATGAAGGCAAAGCATTATTTGCAGGATAAAAAGACCCAGGAGGAAATCACCAAGCTGCAAACCGAAAACAAACGCCTGGAGGAGCGCATTGCCATGCTTCAGCACACCCAGCAGCTGCATGATGAGCCCCTAGGAGCACCTAAGGCCCAAGTAAACACTAAAGACGGATTGGATAAAAAGTAATGTTGGCCAAGGAGCGTATTTGGGAAATACGCGCATACGACAAGCATAAGGCTGGATGTCTCGCTGCAGAGCTGGGGATTTCGCCCTTGGTGACGGGGATTTTGCTGGAACGAGGCTTGAATGACACCGAGTCTATGCAAGAGTTTTTATATGGTAGCCTGACTCCCTTTCATGACCCTTTCCTGCTCAAGGATATGGAAAAATCAGTAAGGCGCATTGAAAGGGCGCTGGCGTCAGGAGAAAAAATCACTGTCTATGGTGACTACGATGTGGATGGCATCAGTGCGTCTTCCTTGCTGTACATTTATTTGCAGGGCAGGGGAGCCACCGTGGAAACCTATATTCCCCAAAGAAAGAACGAGGGCTACGGTTTAAATGACGATGCTCTCCAGACCATTGCCGAAGGTGGCACCACCCTGGTAATCACTGTGGACTGTGGTATTAGTGGCCTACATGAAGTAGAAAATGCTCCCAGCTGTCTCGATATCATCATTACGGACCACCACACGGTGCCGGAGCAGTTACCCCCAGCCTTTGCCATTGTCAACGCCAAGCAGGCTGGCGATGCTTATCCCTTTAAGGAGCTTAGTGGGGTGGGTATTGCCTTTAAGCTGTGCCAGGCCTTGGAGCAGAAGGTGCCGGGACAATTGCCAGAATGGACGGAGCTGACGGAGCTGGCGGCTTTGGGTACAGTGGCGGATATCGTGCCCTTGGTGGGCGAAAACCGGGAGCTGGTGCGGCGTGGCTTGGCGGCCATGGAAAACACCAAGCTGGTGGGCCTGCGTGCCTTGATTGAAGCCAGCGGACTGGCTAAGGAGCGTATTGCCGCTGATAATATCGGCTTTGGGCTGGCCCCGCGGTTGAACGCAGTGGGACGCTTGGAGCATGCCCAAAGAGCGGTGGAGCTTTTGGTAACCAAGGATGCTTACAAGGCCACGGAAATTGCCGCAGAGCTCAATCGGGAGAACAGCCTGCGTCAGGACATTAGTCGTCAGATTCAAGAGGAAGCAGAAGCACTCCTGGCACAGGAGGAGCATATTGATACGGCCATTGTGCTGGCCAGTGAGGGCTGGCATCAGGGCGTGATCGGTATTGTGGCTTCCCGTTTAGTAGATAAATATCATTTGCCAACCATTTTATTGAGTATTTCCGGTGACATGGCCAAGGGCAGCTGCCGTAGTATTCCGGCGCTGAACCTGTACGAGGCCATTGCTGCCGAAGCAGATATTCTGACTCAATTTGGCGGACATCACCAGGCGGCCGGCTTAACCCTGCCAGCGGCCAAGGTGGAGGAATTTCGCCATCGTTTTAAAGCTTACGTGCGACAGATGCTACAGCCGGAGGATTATCAGCCTCACCAGGTGGTGGACTGTGTGATCAGCGACAAGGGTGAAATCACTCTGCAGGACCTGGAGGAGCTGCAGCTTTTAGAGCCCTGTGGCTGCGCCAATATGCCGCCTGTTTTCGCGTTTCGCCATGCCCTTTTGCATAATGCAAAGGCTATGGGCAGGGAGCAAAATCACCTGCAGTTCTTACTGGATAAGGGAGATTTTTCTTACCGATGCCTGATGTGGAATAACGCAGCTTTACTTTATTTTATGTATGACAACATGATTGCCGATGTGGCCTTTCAGCCTAAGATCAATGTTTGGCGTGAGGAAACCAGTGTTCAGCTGCATGCAGTGAGCCTTAGGCAGGAGCTGAATGTGGGCGATTTTCGCACCCATTTGGCCAACAAGTACCAGCTTTTGGCAGCCTTGGCACGCACCCACAGCAATTTGCAGGTGTATGTGCATGATACTGCACACCCAGCACCGGAGCTACAGATGCCCCAGCTGGCACCATATATTGAACTCCATGCTTATGCTGAGCTACAGCAGGAGCACGGTCAGCCTGCAGCTGGTCAGCAGGTAGTCTTTTTGGACTTCCCTGAACTGGCACTGCAGGAGCTTGTGCAAGGACTGCGGGAGCAGGGGGTGCACAGTCTTTATTTGCTCTACAAGCAGCAGGAGGAGGCTGTTCTAAGGGCACAGCTGCCACTGCTCTATCCCGAGCGGGAGGGCATGACTAAAGCATACAAGCTGGTTATGGAGGGACTGCAGCAGCAGCCGGCCCTTGCGCTAACGCCATTTCTAGAAGAGCATAAGCAGGTGCTTAGTGAAAATGCTCTAAAAATTATGCTAGAGCTTGGTTTTGTAAGCCTAAATAATGGTATAATAAAAAGAAATATTATCAAACGCTGTCAGCTGGAGGATTCACCTTTGTATGTGGCCCTGCAGCAAAAACGACAGGCATTGGAAAATATCTATAAAGAAAATCTGCGTTTAAGCCAGTACGATTTGCTGCGTGGCTATCGCTGTGGATGGGAGTGGGGATAGGATGCCCTCAACAGAAAATATTAGTAATGTGGACGAGCTTTTCGTCAAAATAGAAGCATATTTGGCTCCGGAGCAGGTCAGCTTTGTGCGTAAGGCTTATGAGCTGGCTTTCGAAGCGCACAAGACCCAGGTGCGTAAGTCCGGCGAGCCCTATATTATTCACCCCATTGGCGTGGTGGGTATTTTGGCAAGCCTACAGATGGATGACAAAACCTTGGCGGCAGCCTTTCTGCATGATGTAGTGGAGGATACTGATTATACTCTGGATGATATTAAAGAGCGTTTTGGCGTGGTTGTGGCCAATCTGGTGGATGGCGTAACCAAGCTGGGTAAAATCGAGTATATTTCCAAGGAAGATAGACAAATTGAAAACTACCGCAAGATGTTCCTGGCCATGGCTAGGGATATTCGCGTGGTATTGATTAAGCTGGCAGATAGATTGCACAATATGCGCACCATGAAGTTTATGCCCGTGCATAAGCAGCAATCTATTTCCCGGGAGACACTGGAGATTTATGCTCCCTTGGCGCATCGTTTGGGTATTTATGCCATCAAATGGGAATTAGAGGATTTGGCCTTTCGTTATATGGAGCCGGATGTATACTATGATTTGATGGAGCAGGTTAAAACCAAGCGCCGTGAGCGTGAGGCCATGGTTAATGATGCTATGGCAACGCTCAAGGAGGCAGTGGAAAAGGCCGGCATTCGTTGCGAAATTCAGGGCCGCCCCAAGAATTTTTATAGCATCCATAAAAAGATGCTGCGGGACCACAAGCAGCTTAGTGAGATTTATGATTTGCTGGCCTTTCGTGTTCTTGTTGATACAGTTAAGGTTTGGTTTGGCACCTTGGGTATTGTACACAGCATGTGGCGTCCTATTCCTGGTCGCTTTAAGGACTATGTGGCTGTACCCAAATCCAATATGTACCAATCACTGCATACCACTGTTTTAAGTGCCGGTGGACAGCCTTTGGAAATCCAAATCCGTACCTGTGATATGCACCGCTGCAGTGATTCTGGTATTGGGGCCCTCTGGCGCTACAAGGAAAAGGGCGGTAGCAAGCCTGCTACAGGCACGGACAAGAGCGTTGATGCCAAGCTGAGCTGGCTGCGTCAGCTGCTGGAATGGCATAATGATATGAATGATTCCCGTGATTTCGTGAACACGGTGAAGATGGATATTTTTGCGGATGAGGTCTTTGTCTTTACACCCCGTGGAGACGTTATTGACCTGCCCGTAGGCTCTGTTCCCGTTGACTTTGCTTATCGCATCCATACGGATGTAGGTAATCGTTGCGTAGGCGCCAAGGTTAATGGTCGCATTGTGCCCTTGGATTATCAGTTAAAAAATGGCGATATTGTGGAGGTAATCACCTCCAAGCAGTCCAACGGTCCCAGCCGTGACTGGATTAATATTGTTGGCTCCAGTGATACCCGCAACAAGATTAAGAACTGGTTCAAGAAGGAGCGCCGTGAGGAGAACATCCTTAAGGGGCGCGAAATGCTGGAGCGCGAGGTGAAGCGTCTTGGCTACGAAATCAAGGTGC
>CAMFZA010000098.1 GCA_946002345.1 uncultured Phascolarctobacterium sp.
AGTTGCTGCAAACAAATCACCAGCACCTGCATAGATAGCACAAGCAAAAGCAATTGCATATAAAATACTTTTCATATCTATCACCACCTAAATGAATTTCTGTTTGATTATATGATAATACTAGTGGTGAATTTTGTCAATAGAATTTAGAATTAATGTTTGTTTACTTAGAATTAATACGAACAAGAAAAACGATATCTTGTGTACTTCACAAAATGTTCGTACTAAAAATTGTGGCGAACAAGCTAGATTACAGTGTTTTTTGTTCAAAATTTTTTTGCAAAAAAATACCGAAGCTTGTGCTTCGGTAAAATTTGGTCAGTTTTTATTCTTTTTGACTTCTTCCAGCTTGTTCTTCATCCAGTCGATCATGGCTAATTTACCAAAATCGTGCCAGGTTGCGCAGTCACTGTTTTTGGCAATGTATTCATTCCATTTTTCCTGATTAACATTTTCGACTTCCATCAAGTTCATGATGCCAAAGCCGCTACGCCAAATCATATCATCCATGGAAGTGAATTTGCTGTTTTCCTGTAAAAATTTAGGATTGAACAGCTCTTGAAAGGTGATTCTGCTCATCATCTGACCAAGCTCCTTGTCAGAGGTGAATTTTGCCATATAGCCCTTAAAGGTTTTATCTAATTCCTTGTGATTCATGCCGGTGCCTCCAAATTTCGATATATTACTATTTTAACACAAAATCCCTTGCTGTGTCAGCACACTTTAGCATTTATTTATGCCTTGAAAACTGTAAATTATCTGCAACAAAGAGGCTTAGTAAGTCAGAAGAGATTGAAATCCTAGTTATTTCATAGTAAAATAATGTCCATGAGAAAGGTTGTGACACGCATGAGAATTTCTACCAAAGGACGTTATGCCCTGCGGTTGATGCTGGATTTGGCCATGAATGGTGGTGAGGGTTATATATCCCTCAAGGCAGTGGCAAAAAGACAGGAGATTTCCGATAAATATTTAGAGCAAATTATTCATCGCTTGAGCCGGAAGGGTCTTGTGGAAAGTGCTCGTGGTGCTCAGGGTGGCTATCGCTTGGCGCGGCCCGCAGCCCTGTATAGCGTGGGTGAAATTTTGCGCACAGTGGAGGGTAGCTTAGCTCCTGTTTCGTGCTTGGATTGTGCTACTCCTTGTGATAAAATTGAGTCCTGCTTAACTATTGGGCTGTATAAAAAAATTCAAGATGCTGTTGATGGAGTTGTGGATAACACATCTCTTGCTGATATTATCAATGAGTATTGGGCAAAGCATCCTGATAAATGAATGAAGGAGAGTAAAAGATGTTAACAAGAGAAGAAGCTTGGAATTTGCTAAGAGAATACAATAAGGAGCCCTTTCACCTGCGCCATGCGCTGACTGTTGAAGGTATTATGCGTTATTTTGCGAAGGAGCTTGGCTATGCTGATGAGGTGGAATACTGGGGTATTGTGGGACTTTTGCATGACCTTGATTTTGAGAAATTTCCGGAACAGCATTGCGTGAAGAGTCAGGAGCTCATGCGTCAGCATGGTGTGGATGAAAGCATCATCCGTGCCACGGCCAGCCACGGTTGGGGCCTGTCCGAAGCTAATATCAAGCCGGAGCATCAAATGGAAAAGGTGCTTTTCGCTATCGATGAGTTGTCCGGACTTATTGGAGCTGCTGCTTTGATGCGCCCTTCTAAGAGTGTGCAGGATATGGAACTTAAATCCTTAAAGAAAAAATTCAAGGATAAAAAATTCGCTGCCGGCTGCAGTCGTGATGTCATTAAGACCGGTGCCGAAGAGCTTGGCTGGGAGTTGGATGAGCTTTTAGAAAAAACCATGGTGGCTATGCGTGTGGACGAGGAGGCCATCAATACTGCTTGTGAGGCCTTGTAAATAGGAGGTGTGAGGATGCCCTATGTAAATATTAAGATTACTCGCGAAGGGAATGTGACTCCTGAGCAAAAGCGCCAGCTTATTGAAGGCGCAACCAATCTTTTACACGATGTTTTAGGAAAGAACAAGGCTACCACTGTAGTAGTCATTGATGAGGTGGATACCGATAATTGGGGTATTGGCGGCGTCCCCGTAACGGAAATTAGAAAACAAAAGAAATAAATGAAAAGTAAGAGCACCACCTAGTATCTCAATCTTGTGTCCCAGAGAGGTGTGCCTGAATGACAAACGATGAAATTAGAGATTATTTGAACGAACGCTGCTTGGCTAATGAGTTTGCTAAAAACTGTGGCATGCACATTGATGAGGTCAAAAAGCCCCATATAGTCATGTCCATGCCTATAACTAAGGCTCTGACAAATATTTACGGAATTGCTCACGGTGGCTCCTTGTCTACATTGGCAGATACCTGCATTGGCCTTACCTGCTTTGTTTATGGCAAGCGAGTTGTAACCGTGGATATGACCATGAACTTTTTAAAGGGACTGTGTGAGGGTGAGCGTGCTATAGCCACTTCGACCATACTTCATCACGGACGTACAACCTTTATGGGTGAAGCGACAATCACCAATGAACAGGGAGAATTGATGGCTAAATGTAGCGGCACCTTCTTTGTAATCGCTGATAATCCTGACTTGTCTGAGCATTGGTAAAAAATAACAACCCCTCTCGTATATCGAGAGGGGTTGCATGTTTTAGAACTTATAATGTGTTATCTTTTTTTGAAGCCGCATTTGGGGCATACACCATTTTCGTCCAGAGCAATGCCGCACAGCGGGCAGCGAGCAACAGTTTCTTTAACAGCATATTCTTCGGAAGCCACGTTGACACCGCTGGTGAAGGTGATTTTAGCGATGTTTAGCTTGTCCTTCAAAAGCTCGTAAACCATTTTAATCATGCCTTCTACGGTCATGGTTTCTTTGGTAACTACGATGCGGCAGTCAGGATAAGCGGTGCACAGCTCGTTAGAGAAGGCTGCACCCTTCATGGTGTTTTGGGGATGACCATTTTTAATGCCCTGCTTTTCGTAAACATCGAGGATGGCAGGCAGCAGCGGGTCGTCCTGACGGAGTACGAGAGCATGGTCAAAATTCTTTAATACTTCCCAAGCAGTTTTTTGAATTTCGTTGCAGGGAAATACCATGTTGACACCTGCGTTCACGGTGTCCTCAACCTCAATGGTCAGGGTGCCGGTGTGGCCGTGCAGGTATTGGGCTTCGCCTTTAAACCCATAAAAACGGTGAGCATACTGTAAATCGAATGTGGTTTGACTTCTCATTTCCTTGACCTCATTTCCCAATATATTTCTGAACGCTATCCGCGTCAACCGCCTTGACTATACCTAAATGGATAATCTTTATTTATTAATATGATATATCTAGACTGCGGTTTTGTCAAGAGATTTTTGAGAAAAGTTACTAATAAAAGTAATTATGCAGATTGAGCCGAGTTTTAACAAGTTGTTAACTAATGGGCATGCAAAAAGCACTACTTTAGGTGATGAGCCTAAAGTAGTGCTTTTCTTATGTATATTTACTTTTGCAAATCCTTAGGGATAGGTATGCGTGTAGCAACAAGGGCCGCTACAATGGGTAGCCAAACTAAAAGCTGCATCACAAAGGGCAAGCCGTAGGTATCAGCCAGATATCCCAAAATCGTAACACCAAAGCCACCCAAGCCTACGCTAAAGCCAATTGTTAGGCCTGAAGCCATACCCACATTATTGGGCATCATGCACTGAGCCAGAATAATCGTGGTGGCAAAGGAGCCAATAATGCAAAAGCCAGCGGTGACTACCGCTGCCATAGCCAGCCAGGGCGTGGTGGCCACGGTAACAGCATAAATTGCAGGAATGCTGCAGGCGATGGAGCCCAAGAGAATTTTGCGTGCCCCTAACCTGTCGCTGAGCACAGAACCCACATAGGTGCCTGCCACACCGCCTAGCAAGAAGCCCGATACCAAACTGCTGGCAAAAACAGGCTCAAAATTACGGAACTTCATATAGAAGATGGGCATGTAAGTGGATATGCCCACATGGATGGAAGAGCGCATAAAAATATAGAATAAAATCAAGAAGAGACCAAAATAAGAAAGCCTTTCTGCTGTTCCCTTGGCCATCTTTTGCGCCTGCTGTGCCGCATGTTCCACATTGGCACGCTCATAGGCGCCCATGCTCTTGGTCATCAAGCCAAAAACCAAAAGACCCGGCAGCACGAAATACACCGTATTATGGATGCCGCCGTCAAGGCTCATGAGAAAGGTCATCAAAATGGAGCCCACCGCCATGCCTGCATTGCCACCCAAGGAAAAGATGCCCATGTTTTGCGTGCGGTTGGAATCATCGCTTAAAAAGTTGACTGTTTTGGAGGCTTGGGGGTGATAAGTGGCGCTGGCTAAGCTGATGGTAACAACGGTGCATAAGAGCAGGGTGTAGGTGGAAACCCAGCCTACGAAGGCGAAGCCTGCCCCCGCCATGGCGGCGCAGACGGGCAAAAGCTTAGGCATAGAGCGTTTATCGGTAAGATAACCAAAGGCTGGTTGAATCACAGAGGACATAATGTTTTGCACCAAGACAATGGAAGCCAGCTGCGAATAGCTCAAGCTGAACATTTCTTTAAGCTGTGGCAGTACTATGGGCAGTGCACCCGCCTGCATATCGGTAACCAAATGGCCTAAGGCTAAAGCTAAAATTGGTAAGAAAGCACGTTTTGACATATAAATCTCCTCAAATTAAGATTGGTTTCGCAGAATGTTTGCATCTATTATAACCCTCATAGAGTTTTTAAGCAATGGAGCTTGGAGAAAGAAAGGCATACTGGTTACATTGAAACACCTAATGTACTTATAATTGCAGGGTTTTCATTGCAGAAATACTTTTTGCTTGGTATAATAACAGGAGACAAATACGAAAAGCTCTATTCAAAGAAGACAAAGGGGATGTGTACTTTTATGAGTAAAATTAACAAAAGGGGTAGCGCCATTGCGCTCCTACCTATCGGCGTGTTTCTATTGATTTTTATCGGCTCCGGAGTACTGACGGGAGATTTTTATAGCATGCCCGCCATTGTGGGCTTTTTGATATCTCTGATTGTGGCCTTCGCCCAAAACAAAAAGCTGAGCTTCATCCAAAAGCTGCGTTTATGCTCTACAGGCGTTGGCGATGAAAACATTCTTACCATGTGCCTCATTTTCCTCGCAGCAGGTGCCTTCTCCGGCGCAGTACGTGCGGCAGGCGGCGTGGAAAGCACTGTAAACCTAGGCCTTTCAATCTTGCCCGGTGGCATGGCAGTAGCAGGCCTTTTTGTTATTGGCTGCTTTATTTCCATATCCATGGGTACTAGCGTAGGCACTATTACGGCACTGGCTCCCATTGCCGCAGGCATTAGTGAAAAAACTGGCTTTTCTATGGCGATTTGTGCAGGTGCAGTAGTTTGCGGTGCTATGTTTGGCGATAATCTGTCCATTATCTCTGATACCACCATTGCTGCTGTTAAAACGCAGGGCTGCGACATGCGTGATAAATTCCGGGAGAACTTTAAAATTATCCTACCTGCAGCTATCATTACCTTGGGCTTATTTCTTTTCTTGGGCCAGACCGGAGAATTTCATGTGGAGGGCAGTCTCGACTATAGCCTGATGAAGGTTGTGCCCTATCTGGTAGTTTTGGTAGGCGCAATCATCGGCGTTAACGTTTTCGTGATTTTAATCACCGGCACCGTACTCAGCATGGTGGTTGGCTTAACTACCGGCACCTTCACCGCTGCAAAAATGTTTGCTCATGTAGGCAACGGCATCTATTCCATGTACGATATCACTGTAATTTCTATTATCGTGGCCTGCATCATCACTTTAGTTAAGGAGCACGGCGGTATTGATTTTGTGTTGAATTTTATCAAGAGTCGCATCAGCGATGAAAAAGGCGGCGAGCTGGGCATTGCTGCGCTAGCTTTACTTGTCGATGTGTGCACCGCTAATAACACTGTTGCTATCGTTATGGCAGGCCCCATTGCTAAGGATATTAGCACCGATTTTGGAGTTACGCCCCGTCGAAGCGCTTCCCTTTTGGATATGTTCAGTTCCATGGGGCAGGGTCTTATTCCTTATGGCGCCCAGCTCTTGGCTGCAGCCAGTCTTACTAAGCTCACTCCCTTTGATATAATTCCCTACTGCTTCTATCCCTTGCTGATGGGCTTGAGCGGTTTAGTATTCATCTTTATCAAGAAAAGGACTGCATAATCTACGCAACACAAAAGCACTACCTTCGGACAAAATCCTAAGGTAGTGCTTTTTGCATGCCTGCGCTAGCAAGTCGCAATTAGCGCAGACGCTATAAAATTGTCTTGTTAAGCTTACTCATTAACCTTGTACCAGAAGGGACGGAGGAAGTGCAGATAGCAGGTCTCGTCAGCCTCAGGACCGGGGTCACGACGGCCGATTTGCACGCGCACCTCTTGGTCACCAATCTTTACCAAGTAGTCCACGATTTCGCCCAGGAAGGCCTTGCGAATTACATGCCCGCGCACGCCGGTGGGGTCCTGGGCATGGGTATAGGGGAGTTCGGGTGGGCGGCTAGGCGGCTTGGACC
>CAMFZA010000099.1 GCA_946002345.1 uncultured Phascolarctobacterium sp.
TTTAGAGAAGGGTGCGTGATGCCTTAAAAAAGGTAAAACGCAAAACAGCTAAAGAAATGGAAGGCTCCTACGAGCTGCTAAAAGAAATGCTGCATTTCTTTGTGGAGAAGAATTATTCCGTCTGGCAGACCAAAAACGAGCTTTCCAAAGCACCAGCAAAGAAGGATCGCATCTTATCCCATATTACCCAACTGCTCTATGGTTATAATCTAACGGTGGATTTGTCCAGCAATGCCTACACCCTGATTACAGGCACGGGCATGGAGCGCACTATTAATGAATACAAAAAGCATGGCTATGTCCATGATTTGCTGGATTTTCACAGCGACATCATACATCCAGCTTATATTAATAGATTTAAAAAACTAGTAGATTTTGAGGCTCTCAAAAATAATCCCCAAGCCAATGGCTTTATTGGCTCCTGGGAATACCCTGTGCTCTACCCCGGTGACACGGAATATGAATGGCATGAAATCAATGTTTTCGTGGACACTAATTCGGAAGGCCATCGTGTAGCCAATGTCCTGGGCCGCGATATTACGGAAGCCCATAATGCGGCGGAAAAGAATGCCCAGGAGCTACAGGCAGCTGCATCTAAAAACCAAATTCTATCCGAAATTACCAAAATGCTCTACAGCTATAACCTGACCTTAAATTTGCGTACAGGTAAATACAGCATGATTATCGGCACCGGTATGACCAGGTTTATGGATATTTTTAAATCCACCGATGATTACGAAACTGCTTATACCCAAAAGCTACCCTACCTAGACCCGGAAAACGTGGCCCAGTTCGCCGCCTTGGCTAGCATGGATGCTCTACGTGCCAGAAGCAATTCCCGAGGCTTTATTGGTAGCTTGGATTATGGTGCCATCGTGGACCATGGTGAAGAATGGCACGAAATCAATGTTTTTATGGGCAGCAACGAAAAGGGCGAGCCCATTGCCAATATTTTAGGTCGCGATATTACGGAAGCTCATAAACGGCAAAAGCAGCGCGAAAACCAGCAAAAGGCTGCTGTGGCCCGTGACCAGCTCCTGTCCGGCATTACTAAAATGCTGTATAGCTTTAACCTGACGGTCAATCTGGAAACCTGGCATTATTCCCTGATTACCGGCACCGGGGAGCCCGAGACAGTAAGCATTATGCAGGAAACAGATGATTATGTGCTGCTTTTCGCTAAGCTTTTTAAATTTGTCGCTCCGGAGCACCGGGAAAACTATTCTAAGCTAATCAGCGTTAACGCACTCAAAAAGAAGCTGCATACCCCTGGCTATGCCGGCTCCATTACCTGTCGTGTGCAGATTAATGGTATCAACCAATGGCAGGAGGTTAACCTTTTTATGGGTACCAACGAGTCCGGTGAGCCTGTGGCTAATATTTTAGGTCGCGATGTGACCGAGGCCCATAATCAAGCGGAAACCATGGCCCAGCTAGAGATTGCCAACCGTGCCAGTGCCGCCAAATCCGCCTTCCTGTTTAACATGAGCCACGATATCCGCACGCCCATGAATGCGATTATTGGCTTTACAGGCCTTTTGGAGCAGCACTTGCATGAGCAGGAATTGGCCAAAAGCTATATTAGCAAGATTAAAACTGCCAATGATTTTCTTCTGTCCCTTATCAATAACGTGCTGGAAATGGCGCGCATTGAAAGTGGCCTGATGAAGCTGGAAGAAAGCGTCTGTGATGTGCACAGCTTTAATGACTCCTTCTATTCCTTGTTTGAGCCCCAGTTGAGAGAAAAGCGGCTGAAGCACACCCGTGTGGGAAAGGTGCAGCACCCCAATGTTATTTGTGATGCGGTAAAGGTGCGTGAAATATTCTTTAATGTTTATAGTAATGCTATTAAATACACCCCCGCTGGTGGCAGCATTACCATGAGTGTGGAAGAGCTGCCCTGGGATAAGCCCGGCTACAGTCTCTATAGAACCATCATCGAGGATACTGGCATCGGCATTTCTGAAGAGTTCCTGCCCCATATTTTTGAAGAATTTACCAGAGAGCATTCCTCCACCGAAAGCAAGGTTCAGGGCACAGGTCTGGGAATGCCCATCGTGAAAAAGCTAGTGGACTTTATGGGTGGCACTATTCAAGTAGAAAGTAAGCTGGGACAGGGCACCAAAATTACCATCCAAATACCCCTGCGTTGGGTGGAAGAAGAGGCAACAGTTGCTCCTAAGGCTAAGGTCAAAGCTAAAGAGCTCCAGTTTAAGGGCAAGCGCATTCTCCTAGCTGAGGATAATGAGCTAAACTCCGAAATCGCCACCGCCATTTTGCAGGGCATGGGCTTTGCTGTGGAGCTGGCCGAGGATGGTCAAAAATGTGTGGAAATGCTGCAAAAGGCACCTGCCCATTATTACGATTTTATTTTAATGGATATCCAAATGCCCAATATGAATGGCTATGAAGCTACCAAGGCTATTCGCAAACTGGAGGACGAGGTAAAGTCAAAAATTGTTATTCTGGCCGTTACCGCCAATGCCTTTGAGGAGGATCGCAAGAACGCCCTGCAGGCCGGCATGAACGGACATATTGCCAAACCCATCAAGGTTGATACCCTGTCCTCAACACTGGCTGAGTTTTTTGACTAAGCTAGCTTGAGCAATTCCTTTACAGGGTCAAGCCAGGGTGCTATACTTATCTTAACTAGAAAAGTATGGGAGGTTTACTTATGTCTATTCGTGAGATTTCTTTTCCTTCTGCTAACGGTCGCGACACCATCAAGGCCTGGTCCTACAGCCCCTTGGGCGAGCCTAAGGGTGTAATCCAACTAATTCACGGCTACGGCGAGCATTCCCGTCGTTATCTGCATATGATTAGCAAATTCAATCAGGCTGGCTATGTAGTTTTTGCCGATGACCATCTAGGCCACGGCAAAACCGGCGTGGATGGCGGCACTTTGGGTGACCCCCACTCCGGCGGCTACATGACCTATTTAAAGGATGAAAAGTCCCTCCATGATATTGCTAAGGCAGCTTATCCTGAACTGCCCTATTTCGTTTTCGGTCATAGCTGGGGCTCCATGCTGGCCCGCGCCTATGCTGCCTTCTACGGCGAGGATCTGAAGGGCTTAATGCTCTGCGGCCTGTGCTCCCAATGGAAGGGTTGCGAGATAGAATATAATGACCCGGAATTCAAGGCTGCTTATGAGGCTGATTCCTATCAACCTGCTGGAGCCTGGTTCGATAAGGTTTTCAGTGGTATGACCGATCGTGTGGAAAACCCCAATGGTCCTGCTGACTGGATTGCCAATGACCCCCGTATTGTAGCCGACCCCGCCGTTGACATGTTCAACTCCTTTGATACTACCTTGGAGCTGGCCTATGATTTTGTACAGCTCTATCATTTCATCGAAAGCGATGAGTGGGCACCCATGGTTCCCAAAAATATCCCCTGCTATTTGATCAGCGGTGACCAGGACCCCTGCGGCAATTATGGAGAAGGTCTGTACCATGTAGCCAATCTGTTAGCTAATAGTGGTCACAAAATTTCCGTCAAGGCCTACAGCGGCTATCGCCACGAAATCCACAATGAACTGGATTTGCGGGACGAGGTAGAAGCCGGCCTGATTAAATTCATGGATGATATTCTGGCATAACCACCCTTGAACGTTTATAAGTTTTTCTTGAAAAGCAAATACTCTAGCTGCTGATGCTAAAAAACAACAAACTCCCCGGCTCATCGCCGGGGAGTTTTTGTACTTTCTCTTACAAGCCCTTGGCCTCGTATTCGGCCAGCTTGAAGCCAATAAGAACAGCATCGCCCTTGACTAAGATAGGACGCTTCACCAACATGCCATCGGAGGCCAACAGCTCCAGCTGCTCCTGCTCCGTCATAGTGGGAATCTTGTCCTTCAAATTCAGTTCCTTATACAGCTTGCCACTAGTGTTATAAAAACGCTTGAGGGGCAGGCCGCTAGCCCTGTACCAGGCAGTAAGCTCCTCCAAGGAGGGCTTTGCAGTTTTAATATCCCGCTTTTCTAGAGTATAACCCTTGTCTAGCAAATACTTTTCGGCCTTTTTACAGGTGCCGCATTTATCATAGCAAACGAATAGCATAAATTCACCTCATTTTAAGATGATTAACAAGCCACCTTCTTCTGCAGCAAAGCGTACTTACAGCATGTGAGCCCGTAGCTCTTCACCAGAAAGCGGGGACAAATAAGCCGGTGCAATATCAAACACAGTCTTGCAGCCGTTCACGCCCTCTTGATGCAAACGATTGATGGCACGAGCAAAAGCGCACAACACAGAGGAAGTAAATTCCGGATTGGAATCCAGCTTCAGATTATATTCAATAATGTGCTTGTTTTCGCCATTAAAGCCGGTTACGCCGCTGCGCATTACAAAGCCACCATGGGGAATGCCTGCGTGCTCAGCCGCAAACTCCTCCTCGCTAATAAAATGCACCGTGGTATCATAATCAGCAAAATAGTTGGGCATCTCCTTAATTTCCTTCTCGATAGCTGCCAAATCTGCGCCCTCCTCCGGCACGATGTAGCATACACGGGTGTGCATTTGGCGAGTGGTCAACTCCGGATTGGAGCCACTGCGCACGGCCTCCAGGGCTGCTTCCACAGGGCAGGTGTACTGCTTGCCATTTTTAACGCCCTTTACCCGGCGAATAGCATCGGAGTGGCCTTGGCTAACCCCCTTACCCCAGAAGGTGTAATCCTTGCCTTGGGGCAGTACGGCGTTGGCATACAGGCGGTTCAAGGAGAACATGCCCGGGTCCCAGCCGCAGGAAATCAAAGCAATGTGACCATGCTCCTTGGCCACCTTATCCACATTGGCAAAATGCTCCGGAATGCGAGCGTGGGTATCAAAGCTATCGATAACATTGAATAGCTTGGCCATTTCCGGTGTCTGCTCGGGCAAATCCGTAGCAGAGCCACCGCACAGCACCAGCACATCAATTTCATCCTGGTGTTGGGCTGCTTCGGCAATATTATACACCGGCACACCCTCGGTGGCTACCTGCACAGAAGCAGGATCACGACGAGTGAACACTGCCACCAGCTCCATATCCGCATTTTGTCTGATGGCAGACTCCACACCACGACCTAAATTACCATAACCATAAATTGCAATTCTCATTTTCTTACTCCCCTCTAATACATAGCATTTTAATTTGTAACGGTTTTACTTGAACCGCTTTATATTTTAACACATAATCATTATAAATGCGAGAGATAATTTACAGCAGCCTCCAGCTGCACATCCTTGGTTGCCGTATCGGGCAGCTCCACCACCTCATCCGGCTCAATGCCCACATTGTGGATGGAAACACCGGAGGGAGTGTAATACTTGGCAATGGTTATCTTTACCGCTGTACTATCATCCAAACGATAAACCGACTGCACACTGCCCTTACCAAAGGTTTTGACGCCGAAAAGCTTGCCAGCCTTAGTGTCCTTGATGGCCCCAGCCACGATTTCCGAAGCGCTGGCACTGCCATGGTCCACTAAAACAGCCAAAGGATATTTTACCTTTTCCAGGGTGGAGCTTTCCGTA
This sequence comes from uncultured Phascolarctobacterium sp., assembly GCA_946002345.1. GTDB lineage: Bacteria > Bacillota > Negativicutes > Acidaminococcales > Acidaminococcaceae > Phascolarctobacterium_A. The sequence goes on from CAMFZA010000099.1 coordinate 5,517, forward strand.
TACTTATTGCCCTCCTTGTCGATAACCGACACAATGGGTCCCTTGGGCACCAGCATGCGAGCTACGCCCACACCTGCATCCAGAATACCACCGGGATTACCCCGCAGGTCCAAAATCAAGGACTCCATGCCCTTTTCCTCCAGCTTTTGGTACTCCTTGGTAAAATCCTCCAACGTACTCTCGTTGAAAACAGCAATGCGAATATAACCAATTTTTGTATCGGGTACAAGCTGACCGCCTACGGAAGGATTCTTGATTTCTTTACGAATCACCCGCACCTTGCGCAGGCTGCCGTCCTTCCCCTTCAGCTCCAGCAGCACCTCCGTGCCCTGCTGACCACGAATCCTTTGGGCCACCTGCTCCATATTCAGCGTTCGTGTGGGCACATCATCCACAGCCATAATTATATCGCCGCTTTTAATGCCTGCCAGCGCCCCGGGGTTATCCGGCAATGCCGAAATGACGATATAATCATCCCCGCGCTTGCCAAAAACAATGCCAATACCCCCAAAGGTACCGTTGGTCATCTCACTAAGCTGTTGATAATCCTTACGATTCAAATACACCGTATAAGGATCCCCAACGGACTCCACCATCCCCTTGATGGCGCCATCAAAGAGGGTGTGGTTGTCCACCTCGCCATTATAATTGTTTTTTAATAAATGCATGGTGCGCAAAAACCGCACCGATTCCGAGGCGCTGCCTGTTAATTTTTGCAGCAGTACGCCCTCCGCACCCACTATGGTGACCGTGGTCAATAAAGCTGTGGCCACACAGCAGGCAGCTAACTGCCAAGCTCTTTTATTAAACATTCAACGCCCCTCCGCTTGCTTTTTCTCTAACATGAATAATTAAGGTAAATAATTCAAAGGCTCCGTTACCTCGCCATGCAAACGCACCTCAAAATGGCAGTGGGGACCGGTGGAATAACCGGTGCTACCGGCGTAGGCAATGCAGGTGCCCTTAGTCACATA
>CAMFZA010000100.1 GCA_946002345.1 uncultured Phascolarctobacterium sp.
TTTGACCATTCCCAACTATTCAGGCGTGGCGGAAGATGTCCCAGCTATCGCAGAAATCTGCCATGCGCATGGGGCGGTTCTTTTAGTAGACGAAGCCCATGGACCCCATTTGGGCTTTAGCAAGGCGCTACCTCCCTCTGCATTGCAGAGCGGCGCTGATGCCTGCGCCCAAAGCACCCATAAGCTTTTAGGGGCCATGACCCAGTGCAGTATGCTGCAGGTGCAGGGTGCTCGCCTTGATTTGCAGCGTGCTGCGGATGTGATGAGTATTCTAACAACCACCAGCCCCAATTATCTTATGATGGGCAGCCTTGATGCGGCCCGTGCCCAGGTACAGGCGCACGGCAAGGAGATGGCAGAGGCGGCCGTGGTCGCGGCAGGCAAGCTAAGGGCAATATGCAGTGCCCATGCAGGACTCAGGGTGCTGGAGGAGGCCGACTGTGGCGGCTTGCGTTTGGATAGCACCAAGGTAACTGTAAATTTTGCCAATTGGGGCTACACTGGTGTAGAGGTGGGCGAGGCGTTGCGCCGAGCTAGAGTTGCTGTGGAGCTGGTGGATGCTCAAAACGTGCTCTTTTTGGTGACCTACGCTGATGTCACTGAGGATTATGATGCAGCTTTGAAGAGAATTGATGCTGTGCTGAGTGAGTTGGAGCAGCATAAACGGGAGTACCATGCTGTGGCGAGAGCGGGTGCTGTGCCTGTTACGAGCTCGGCCATGAAGCTGCGCAATGTGTTTTATGGGCAGAAAAAGGCTGTGCCCTTGGAGGCAGCCGTTGGCTGCGTGTGCGGTGAGCAGGTGAGCTTTTATCCGCCGGGGATTCCGGTGCTTTTGCCGGGAGAGGTTATTACCCGGGAAATAGTGGAGTATTGCAAGGCGATGAAGCGTCTGGGGCTGCCGGTGAGTGGGCCTGCGGATAGCAGTTTAAATAGTATAAGAGTTGTGGAGTAATTTGCGGTTTGTTGAGCTTATTAGAATTATGAAATTCGTAATAAGCAAGCATCATGTTCGCGGTGATTTTTCAAGCGAGTCGCCAAATTATGCAAGTGCCACGCACGCAGCAGAATTTGTGCAGGGAGCTGTCCCCTTGAGGATAACGCAAATTTCGTGGGGTACAATAACGAAGCTGCGGTGTCCAATCTGTTCGCAAAAAGCTTTAGGTTTTCGAAACGCTTGCTTCTATTGTACCAGCCACTCATTTGCTAAAAATCACAGCTCGCCTGCTGCTTACTTATTACTCAATTTCAGATGTTACATATTACTTCGCTTGTGAAGTTTTAATAAAAAATCTGAAGTTGAGTATCTTTAACCTTTTGCTAGCATGCTAAAGTGGCTCTCATACCGCGAAGCGACCATATGGTAAAGCATTTTTTGCCAAGCTTTTTTGTGCGAGCATATTGTACCCCTTGAGGGTAAAAAAGCGGAGCGGTCCAGCATGCAATGCTGGTGTATTTCTTGCTACTTCTTTGTGCAAGCAAAGAAGTAGTATACAACCCACAATTTTAGAAATAAAGAGGGAACCTATCATGAAAGGCAAATTTATCACATTTGAAGGCGCTGATGGGGGCGGCAAGAGCACACAGGTGCAGCTGGCAGCGGCGTGGCTTAGGGAACAGGGCTATGAAGTAGTCACTACTCGTGAGCCCGGTGGTACTGTTTTGGCTGAAAAGGTGCGGGAGCTGGTGCTGGACCCAGCTTTGCCCTTAAATACCACTTCTCAAACTTTACTTTATCTGGCAGCGCGTAGTGAGCATGTGGAAAAGGTGATTAAGCCTGCTTTAAATGCAGGGAAAATAGTCCTCTGCGACCGTTTTTGCGACTCTACCTTGGTTTATCAGGGCTTGGCAGTTGGCAAGGCTTGGGATGAATTGGTGGAGCTTCTCCGCCTGTGCTGATTTGCTACAGCTGGCTTAGGACCTGACTTGACCTTGGTTTTGGATGGTCGGCCCGAGGTGCTAGTCCAAAGGCGGGAGAAGCGAGGAGTTACTGATCGTTATGAAGAGCAGGGATTGGATTTTCAGCGTAGGCTGCGTAACGGCTTTTTAACCATAGCTGAGGTAGAGCCTGATAGGGTGAAGGTCCTAGATGCTGAGGGTAGTGTGGAGACAGTGGCGCAGTCTGTGCAAAAAGCTTTGGCAAAGCTCTTGCAAGAGGCAGAATAAATGTGGGATAATATTTTAGGACATACGAGGCAAAAGGAGTTTCTTGAGCGTTACCTAGCAGCGCAGGAGCGACCCCATGCTTTGCTTTTTGTGGGAGCCGAGGGCTTGGGAAAAAAGCAGTTGGCACTAGCCTTTGCCAAGGCGCTCCTGTGTGCAAGTCACACTGGTAGTGACCACTGTGAAGCTTGTCGTCTGATGAATCTGGAGGACGGAAATTTAAGTCATCCCGATTTTCTTCTTGTACAACGGGAGCAGGATGAAAAAACTGGTCGCTACAAGGATATTAGCAAGGAACAGGTGGCTGACCTGATTAGTAAATCCGCCTTTGCGCCTGTTATGTCCACAACCAAAGTGTGCATCATCGAGGACGTGGATAGAATGTCCTTGGTGGCGGCAAATAGCTTTTTAAAGCTTTTAGAGGAACCGCCCGTAGGCTGGGTCATGGTGCTTTTGGCAACGGATGAAAACAAGCTGCTCTCTACGATTATGTCTAGAGTGGTGTGCCTGCGCTTTCAGCCGGTTCAGGTGGAGCAGGTGCAGAGTTTTTTGGAAGCTAAAGGTGTTAAGCCTGCTCAGGCAGAGGTTTTAGCTCGCATCAGTGAAGGTTCTGTAGGGGCAGCCTTAGGCTTGGCAGAGCAAAATGCATGGGAGCTTAGGCAGCAAGCTGTGGCTTTTTTAGAAGCATTGCCTTTAAATATGCCCTTAAACTATTTGGCAGGGCGGGTCTGGCAGCAAAAAAATTTTGAGCGGCCAGAATCTCTTTTATTTGTAAAAATGCTGCAGCTTTTAGTACGTGATTTAATTATGTGCAGGTTGAACCTAGAGCATAGAATTTATAATTGTGATTTGCAGGGAGAGCTATTGGAGCTGGCCAGAGCTTGGCAGCTAGCAGCTCTTAAGGCTGCTTTGCAGCATATTCAAGAGGCTTATACAGCCTTGGAGAACAGCGTGGGCGTGCGCCTAGTGCTGGAGGCCATGGCTTTAAAAATAGATCAAGCATATAAGGAGTGAGAAAAGTGCCGACAGTTGTAGGTATCAGATTTAAAAAGGCCTGTAAGATATATTATTTTGACCCGGCAACCAGTGGGGTGGCCAAGGGGGACCATGCCATCGTGGAAACAGCAAGGGGTGTGGAATATGGCGAGGTTGTAATTGGACCTCGAGAGGTAGACGAGAGCAGCATTGTGCCGCCCTTGAAGCCTGTAATGCGCAAGGCTACTGCTGAGGATGATTTGAAGCTGGCTGAAAATAAGATTCGTGAAAAGGAAGCCTTCAATATCTGCTTGCGTAAAATTAAAAATCATGAGTTGCCCATGCGCCTGATTGATGTGGAATTCACCTTCGACGTGAATAAGATTATTTTCTATTTTACTGCCGATGGTCGCATTGACTTCCGTGAGCTGGTAAAGGATTTAGCATCTGTCTTCCGTACCCGCATAGAGCTACGTCAAATTGGCGTGCGTGATGAGGCCAAAATGCTGGGTGGCATTGGCAGCTGTGGACGTCCATTGTGCTGTGCTACCTTTTTGGGTGATTTTGAGCCGGTGTCCATTCGCATGGCAAAGGACCAAAATTTGTCCCTCAATCCTACCAAAATTTCCGGTATTTGCGGCCGCTTGATGTGCTGCTTGAAGTACGAAAACCACATGTACTGCAAGGGCTGTGGCAATGGCAATAAGCGTGAGCGCGTGGAAATTCCCAAGATGGGAGCCTTAGTGGCAACTCCCTTGGGCGAGGGCAAGGTTGTGGGTGTTAACCGTGGCCAACACACCGCGTCTGTGAAGCTGGCTCCGGATAACATTATTCAGGTGGAATGGGATGAAATAGTGGATGCATCCCAAGCAGACAATGTGTGAGGAAAAAAGCGGCTTGCGCTGCGATTATGTACCGGGCTGCTGGTATAAGATTTGGCAGGATGCCAAGGAGTTTTGCTTTACCACGGATGCTGTGTTTTTAGGAAATTTTCCTCATGTGGTGAACAAGGCTAAGGTGTTGGAGCTGGGCTGTGGTACAGGTGCCATCAGCATGCTGCTAGAGAGCCGTGGTGCGGCTCAAATTACCGCCATTGACTGCAATCCGCGGATTACAGAGCTTTTGCGTCGCAGTGTGGCTGATAATGGCCTTGCGGATAAATTCACAATTATCGATGGCGATATCCGAGAATATAAAAAGCTTTTACAGCCGGAGAGCATGGACTTAGTGGCAGCCAATCCTCCCTATCGCAATAGTGGCAATCAGCGTCAAATAGGCACGGCAGCCTGCCATGAGGTAACCTCAACCCTAGAGGATTTTTTCAAGGCAGCAGCTTTTGCCGTGCGCTATCGTGGCCGCTTCGCCTTGGTGCAGCTGCCAGAGCGCTTTGCAGAAAGCATGCAGCTGGCCTTTAAATATGGTCTGCAGCCCAAGCGTTTGCAGTGGGTGCATTCTGCCATTGATAAGCCCGCCTGGATTTTCCTTATGGAAATGGTAAAGGGGGGAAGCTTCGGCATGGATGTTTTGCCGCCTCTCATCATGTATGAAAAGGATGGCAGCTATACCGAGCAGGTCAAGGCTTTTTATAAGCAAAAATCAGAATAAATAAGCCTCTTCACCACTGCGCAGGTGAAGAGGTTTACTTTTTGTGCATATAATTTAAGCTTTGAAAAATCTAAGAAATGCTTGCAAAGGGCCTAAATTTGACGTTCCCACCTTTTTTATGTTAAAATAATAGCATATTTAAGGAGGAAGTGTATGGATAGAATAAAGAGTAAGCTGCATTTGCATTGCCTAATGTGGGCATTCTTAATTATTACGTTAGTTCCTTTTTTAACAGGTTTTGATATTACGCTGCATGTGTTTGTTGAGGTTGATGGAACCCAAAAAGAGCTACGAACCAATGCGGCCAAGCCCCAAGAGATTTTGAAGGAGGCAGGTGTAGTGTTGGCACCTGGCGACGGCTGGAGGCTCAAGGGAGCTAATAAAAGAGTGCAGGACGGCAGCGTAATTCAGGTAGTGCGTGCTATTCCCTTTGTAGTAATTCGAGGAGAGGAAACGAAGGAATATAGGAGTTCTAAGGCCACAGTTGGCGAGGCCCTGATGTCAGTCGGCATCTCCTATCATAAGGAAAGAGTTTATCCAGAACCGCAATCGGCGCTTGAAGCTGGCATGCAAATCTTTGTCTTGGGCAATGGTGAAGAGCTGGAGTTTAGTGAAGAGAGCATGGATTTTCCTGTCAAATATGAAGAAGACCATGAAGTGATTTTTGGTCATGAAAAGATTGCGCATCCCGGCAAGGAGGGCAAACAGACTGTAGTTTCCAAAAAGGTAAAGCATAAGGATGGCACCCATTCTCTGCAGGAGTTAACCAGAAGGGTAACAATGGAGCCGGAAACGAAGATTATTCGCAAGGGCATGGCCATGAGCGTGTATACTCCGGAGGGTTATAAGCGCTATACGAAAAAAATCACTGCGGAGGCCACTGCCTATGTGGCAACGGGTAACCGCACCTCCATTGGATTGGTACCTTATGAGGGCATTGTGGCAGTTGATCCTAGAATGATACCCTATTATACCAAAATGTATATTCCTGGCTATGGCATGGCCATGGCAGGGGATACTGGTGGCGATATGCTACACCACCGCATAGATTTATTCTTTAATAGCTACAACAGAGCTATCCAATGGGGTAGGCGGCATGTTGATGTGTATATTTTGGCTGAATGAGGTAGATTTTTAATGTTAAAAGAAGTTTTGGTAGTGGAAGGCAAGATGGATACTGTTGCTATCCGCAAGGCACTGGAGGCAGATACCATTGAAACAGGTGGCTTTACTCTAGCCCCCCATACATTACGGCAGATTGAAGCAGCCTATAAAAAAAGGGGCATTATCATTCTGACGGACCCGGATGGAGCAGGAGAGAGAATTCGCAAGTTTTTGACAGAACGTTTTCCGGAGGCAGGGCAGGCCTTTATTCCCAAGGTACAGGCCACTGCTTATAATGATGTGGGTGTGGAGCAGGCTCAGCCAGAGGCAATTCTGGCAGCGCTGGCCAAGGTGCGCCACCATGAGTATCGTCCTCAGGCAGAATTTACCCATATGGATTTGTTTACATATGCTTTAAATGGTAGTCCTAGCGCTGCCGCTCGGCGCGATGCCCTAGGGGCAGAGCTGGGCATTGGTTATGGTAACGCTAAACGTTTTTTGGAGCGCCTGAATCATTATGGTGTAAGCCGTGAGGAATTTTTGACAGCATTGGCAAAAATAGGAGAGTGAATTTTGGATAAACCGATTATTGCGTCACCCCAGGTGAC
>CAMFZA010000101.1 GCA_946002345.1 uncultured Phascolarctobacterium sp.
TAGCTACCAGGCCATACTTGGCAATCAAAAGCTGCATTACAGGACCGGCAATAAGGCTGGCAAAGCCAAAGCCCATGATGGCCAAGCCTGTTGCCAAGCCACGGTTGTTAGGAAACCATTTTACCAAGGTGGAAACAGGCGTGATATAACCCGTGCCCAAGCCAATGCCGCCAATTACACCGTAGAATAAATAGAGCAGCGGCAGGCTATGCTGGCTTAAAGCGTAGGCCGTGCCCAGCATACCAGTGCCGAAGAAGGCGGCGGCGATAAGACCACTTTTGCGGGGACCGAAGCGCTCTACATAGGTACCCAAAAAGCCAGCGGAGGTTCCCAAAAAAAGAATTGCTAGGCTAAAGGACCAGGTGACCTGTTGCAGGGTAAAGCCCATGGCCTCCATAATGGGACGGGTTAGTACACTCCAGGCATAGACGGAGCCAATGGAAATGTGGATACCGATGGCTGCTAATACAATGAGCCATTTGTTTTTTGTTTGCTGCATTGTGATTACCTCTTTTCTTAAGCATTTTGTAATAGGAAAACAAAAAGCAGCGTGCGTCCAGACTTTTTTAAAGCGCACAGCAAGGAAAAAGGATAGTGTGCAAGCAATAAAAAAGTCTGGGCAGCAGCTGCTTGCCCAGACGGTCGGCCATCCCACAATACAGTCCACGTGGTAAACTCCACTCATCCGTCAGGACCTGTATTGCTATTTTTAAGTTGTACTTATATTATAGCCCATTATATGTAATTGTCAAGATAATGTAGAGAAATACTCATGTATACACAATATCTAGTTCCACAAGCCTTGCGGCACAGCACTATTAGTGCTTTTCAAAATCCTTTTTGGAGGGATGCAGGGGCAAGGCACCCTTGCCACAGGAGCCACAGCCAACGGTTTTACCCTGTTTATTGGCACTGGAGGTAATCTTATAGGACAAATAGCCTGCTACCACCACAATAATAGCTACTAAAATATAGTTCATCTGCCATCACACTCCTCTTTTATTGACAAGCTGCTTAGTGCTTTTGTTGACAGCATTTGGGCAGCTTTTTCATTTTCGGTGTTTTAATCTCGGTGCAATGACAGCAGCCCTTTGCACCCATATCACAGCCGATGCAGCCACCCCGCTTATGGGTGTGCCAAACCTGCTTGGCTGCCAGATACACAGCACCAATCACTAACAATGCGATAATCCAAGTTGCCATATCACACCTCGTTTCTATTATAGAGCATTATGCTTCCACGCTCAAGACATTTTTGCTGCCTTTTTTGGCAGGACGCAGCAAGAGATAAACAAAGCCCACTAAAAGAGCCACAGCTACAGCAGTGCCCGCATCAAAGGCTTCACCGCCCACGAAAACGCGACCCAATTGATACATTACTAAGCACACGCTATAAGCATACAGGTTTTGGAACAAAATGGTAGCAATGGTCCATTTTTTGCTGTTCATTTCCTGTCCCATGGTAGAAATCGCTGCCAGACAAGGAGAATCCAACAGGTTGAACACTAAGAAGGTGAAGGCTGCTACAGCATTGGGGAACATGGCCATAACAGCTTGCCACAAATCGGGCTCTTCTTCAGTAGCTTCAGCCAAGCCCACCAAAATAGCCATGGTGCTCACGATGGCTTCCTTGGCTACGAAGCCGGAGAAGGCTGCAGCCACAGCCTGCCAGGTTGCAAAGCCCAAGGGAGCAAAAATTGGTGCCAAGCCATTGCCGATAACGGCCATAAAGCTTTGTTCTGTTTCTTCAACCAACTCCAGACTGCCTTCAACCATGCCAAAGCTTGCCAAGAACCACATAGCTACGCAGCACAGGAAGATAACTGTACCAGCCTTTTTCAGGAAGCCGGCAACTCGTTCCCAGGTGTGCAGGAAGAGGTTTTTCGCCGCAGGGAAGTGGTAGGGAGGCAACTCCATAACAAAAGGAGCAGGGTCACCAGCAAAAAGCTCACTCTTCTTCAAAATAATGCAGGAGGTAACAACAGCAAAGAAGCCAACAAAATACATCAAAGGAGCCATGTACCATTCCCCACCCATAATGGCACCGCTTAATAGAGCTATAACCGGCAGCTTAGCACTGCAGGGAATAAAGGTAGTAGTCATAATGGTCAAACGACGGTCCTTTTCATTTTCAATGGTACGGCTAGCCATAATGCCAGGAACGCCGCAGCCAGAGGACATCAACAGCGGAATGAAGCTTTTACCACTCATGCCAAACTGACGGAAGAAGCGATCCATGATAAAGGCCACGCGAGCCATATAACCGCAGTCCTCTAAGAAGCTCAGCAACAGGAAAACAATGGCCATTTGGGGCGCAAAGCCAATGGGAGCGCCAATACCGCCGATGATACCATCAACAACCAGGGAAACAAGCCAGTCCTCCGTACCGGCAGCCTCCAATTGTTCCTGTACCCAGGGCTGAATCCATTCACCAAAGAGTGTATCATTGGTAAAGTCCGTAACGATGGTTCCTAAGGAATCGATGGCTATGTAGTAGACCAAAAACATTACAGCTGCGAAAATGGGCAGTGCCAGGAAGCGATTGGTAACAATGCGATCAATCTTATCGGAGGTGGTCAGGCCGGTTTGACCCTTGACCACAGCTGCCGCTTTAAGCTCGGCAATGTAGTTATAGCGCTCGTTGGTAATAATGCTTTCGCTGTCATCATCCAGCTGCTCCTCGCACATGGTCACAATTTCATCCAAACGTTGCTTTTCCTGTTCAGTAAAGTTCAGGGCAGCCATAATTTTAGCATCACGCTCAAAAATCTTTACCGCTAAAAAGCGCTCGCTGGGGCCAGCAATTTTGTTGCCAGCTTCTTTTTTAATGGCCTTCAAGGCGGCCTCTACCTCATCAGAGAAGCGCAGATATTTAGGAGCACTGCCACTGGCTGCAGCAATAGCAGCCTCGGCCGCATTTCTTGTACCCTCCCCACGCAGGGCAGAGGTTTCCACAATGGTGCAGCCCAGCTCTTTTGTCAAGCGCTCTATATCCAAATGGTCCCCATTTTTGCGCACAATATCCATCATATTCATGGCAATAGCCACGGGAATACCCATTTCCAACACCTGAGGAGTCAGCTACAGGAGGCGCTCAATATTGGAACCATCCACTAAGTTCAAAATAGCATCCACATTATTATCCAAAAGATAATTACGGGAAATAACCTCCTCCAAAGTGTAAGGAGAAAGGGAATAAATACCAGGCAAGTCGGTGACGATAACATCATCATGACCCTTCAGGCGACCTTCCTTTTTTTCAACAGTTACACCGGGCCAGTTGCCCACATATTGCTTGGAGCCGGTCAGCTCATTAAACATGGTAGTTTTACCACAGTTGGGGTTACCAACCAAAGCAATTTTAATTTCCTTCATGGCCAGCCTCCTCTACTCCACCAAAATATTTTCCGCTTCTGCCTTACGCAGGCTCAGCTCATAACCACGCACAGTAACCTCAATGGGATCCCCCAAGGGAGCAACCTTGCGTACAAAAACTTCTACGCCCTTGGTCACGCCCATATCCATAATGCGACGCTTTAATGCGCCCTCACCGCTCAATCTTTTGACGATGGCATTTTCGCCAACAGCCACATCCTTTAGAGTTTTCATCATTACCTCCTTAACTTCACCGCATAACAGTAGCCAGCATCACCTATAAAATATGCCATGTACATTCATCTAATCCACTCAAAATAAGCTTAGATCATAATTTTGCCTGCCATTACCTTGCTCAAAGCAACTCGGGCATCCTTAACATTTACAATCAGATTACCATCAAACTCACTTACTACGGTGATTTCAGCACCCTCTACAAAACCCATGCTTTCCAAAAAGCGCTTTGTTTCACCTCCGCCTCGTACGGCCATAATCTTATTTAATTCACCTGGCTGAGCCAATAATAAAGGCATCATCTTACCTCCATCCTTTCGCTCCTTTTGCTAATTCAAACATGTAAGCATCCGCTAACTCACCAGCAAAAATATATGTAGTTAGGTACTCCTAACTACATATTAAAGTTTACACTAGCTATATTTTCTTGTCAAGATGTTTTTGTGAAAACTTTGTGCTAATTATCGCATAAGGTTAGCTTATGATTACCCTAATAATAAAGAAAGCAGCACTGGCACCAGTAGTGACAAAATAAGCCCATTGATAAAGGCGAACATACCCGCGTGCATACCAGCTCCACGAATTACCAAGGGCAGCAGGGAATCCATGGTCCCTGCTCCACCGGGCGCGATGCACATAAGCTTGTTCCAACGAGCCAACAAAGGTATGAGTACAAAGCTGGATACCTCCCTTAGCATATTAGCCAAAAAGGCCACCGCGCCCAATTCCGTGCTATACAAGGTGCTTATTACTACGGAAGAAAGGCTGTACCAGCCAAGACCGGAGCCCACTAATATGGAATCATAAACAGATAGGCCAGTTAAAAAATGACTCACATAGGCACCACCCAAGCTACCTATGACCACACCGGTAGGTAAGGCCAAGGCCAAAGCTAGATTTTTCGGCGTGCAAATCTGCTTCAGCAAACGGCGATTGCTACCGATTTCGATACCTGCCACAAAGCCCATAAAATCAAGGGCGGCCATCAAGGATTCGTCCAACAAAGGCTTGGCTGTAACATCCAAAAACATATACCCCAGCACCATTCCTACCACAATAGTCCCCAACAATGCGCCAACCATTACTCCACCTCATTTTCCTTATCAAAATTAGGTGCTAAAAGCCTAATAATAATATAAAACATCAGCATGGAGCCCAAAATTGCACTGCTGCCTAAAAGGAAAGCCTGCTGTCCCAAAACAGGAATCTTCGCCAGCATTTCCTTGTCACAGCCAATTTTCGCTCCCAGACAAAACAAAATTATAAATAAACACACGGTAGAAACACGATTCAGCCACAGCTTTGTTTTATAATTGAACACATCCAGCCAGCCCAATAATATCCCAGCTGTTATAGCGCAAATGATAATAGTCATGGACAATCTACCTCCTAAAAAGATACCTCTTTATTATACCCTAAGCAGTTCTGTTTGTCTCTATCTGAAAAATCCCCCAAGTGCTTGCTTTTTACGGGTTGCAGGGCAGCTTAGCTGCATGAACACCAACACTTTGTTCTTTAAAGGCAGTACAGAAAGTGTACACAATCCATTCCCATTGTACACTCAGATTACAGTTTGCATTTTTTGAAAAAATTTGCTTGACAAAATACTTGCAAGTTGTCATAATGTAAAGAACACAGTGAAGTGTTGTTACCAAAATTCATACTCATCACAAATGCAAAGAACGGGAAAATTCCTCTGGATCAAGGCTTTAGAGAGACGGCGTTTGGTGCAAGCCGTAACCATCCAGACGAAGATGCTCACCCGGGAGCAGCTGCTTTGAAACGATTAAAGTGCTAGAAGCAGACGCACGACAGCGTTACGTCTCCAAGGAAGCTACTTGGAAAGAATGAAGTACAAATTTAGGGTGGTACCGCGAAGTTAATTCGCCCCTATCTGCAAGTTCGCAGGTAGGGGTTTTTATTTTGGGTACATTCTAGACTGTATTAAGTTAGCTATTTGTCTACATATTCTTACATTAAACTGGGAGGTTTTATTCTATGGGAATGACAATGACTGAAAAAATTCTTGCGAAGCATGCTCATCGTGACAGCGTAAGTGCTGGCGATTTGCTGGTTTCCCAAGTTGATTTGGTATTAGCCAACGATATCACCGGTCCTCCGGCTATCAATGAATTTGAAAAAATCGGCAAGCCTGTATTTGACAAGGACAAGATTGCTTTGGTACCGGACCATTTCTCTCCCTGCAAGGACATTAAATCCGCTACCATGTGCAAGCAAATGCGTGACTTTGCTCGCAAGCACAATATTACTAATTATTTTGAGGTTGGCCAAATGGGTATTGAGCATGCTCTGTTACCCGACAAGGGCTTGGTTGCTCCTGGCGAAATCGTCATCGGTGCTGACTCTCACACCTGCACCTATGGTGCCCTGAACGCTCTGTCCACCGGCATGGGCCAAACTGATATTGGCTGTGCTATGGCTAGCGGCACCACCTGGTTCAAGGTTCCCCAAGCAATTAAGGTTAACCTGACCGGCAAGCTGCCCAAATATGTTAAAGGTAAAGACATCATCCTCACCATCATCGGTATGATTGGCGTGGATGGCGCTCGTTATCAGTCCCTGGAATTCACCGGTGAGGGCGTAAGCGAGCTGTCCATGGCCGACCGTCTTACCATTTGCAATATGGCTATTGAAGCCGGCGGCAAAAACGGTATTTTCCCCGTTGATGAAAAAACCATCGAATTCCTGAAGGAACGTGGTGTAACCCGTCCTTGGGAAGCTGTTACCGCTGACGAAGATGCCGAATATGTCCGTGTGCTGGATATTAAGCTGGACGAGCTGATTCCCG
>CAMFZA010000102.1 GCA_946002345.1 uncultured Phascolarctobacterium sp.
AGCATTCTGAGAGGCTCGATTATCTCTTTAAAGGCTACAACGTCAGGAAGGCCGCCTACATTGTGATGCGACTTGATTACAGCGGATTTTCCAAGACCGGACTCTATGACGTCAGGATATATGGTACCCTGAACAAGGAAATCAACTGCGCCTATCTTTTTAGCTTCTTCTTCAAACACGCGGATGAACTCTTCGCCGATAATCTTGCGCTTGCGCTCGGGCTCGGTTACGCCGGCCAGCTTGCTATAGAAGCGCTCACGGGCATCCACGCAGATGAAGTTAATATCAAATTGACCGCCCTCGCCAAACACAGCGCAAACCTCTTCACGCTCGTTTTTGCGCAGCAGGCCATGATCTACAAAAACGCAGGTCAGCTGCTTGCCAATAGCCTTGGCCAGCATGCCGGCGCATACGCTGGAATCCACACCGCCAGAAAGGGCGCACAGCACCTTGCCAGTGCCAATTCTAGCCTTGAGCTCCTTCACAGTTTGCTCCACAAAGGAATCCATCTTCCAGGTACCTGTGCAACCGCACACATTGTACACGAAATTGCTCAGCATTTTGGTGCCGTTTTCCGTGTGCAGTACTTCCGGATGGAATTGCACTGCATAAAGCTTGCGTTCAGCATCCTCAGCAGCGGCCACAGGGCAGTTGGGAGTGTGAGCAGTGATTTTAAAGCCGGGCGCAACCTTTTCAATATAGTCATTGTGGCTCATCCAGCAAATATTTTGGGCAGGAATATCGGTAAACATGGGGCTGGTGGTGTCAATATCCACCAAGGTTTTGCCGTATTCGCGCTCGGGAGCTACGCAAACATGACCACCCAAAAGATGGCTCATAAGCTGGCTGCCATAGCAAATACCTAAAACAGGAACGCCCCAGGTAAAGATTTCCGGGTCAATGGTGGGACAAGCGGGCAGGTCAGCACTGTTGGGGCCACCGGTGAAGATGATGCCCTTCAGGTTTGCCTTAGCCTTAATCTCTGCTAAGCTACGAGTATAGGAAACAATTTCGCAGTAAACGCCGCACTCACGCACGCGGCGAGCAATTAGCTGGTTATATTGGCCGCCAAAATCGATGACCAAAACCATTTCTTGGGATTTAGTTGTCATGCTAGTGCCACTCTCCTTCTCTTTTATGAAATGTAAATAATCTAACGTTTTTATATAGATGATATTACCATAAAAAGAGGTAAAAAGCAATGAAAAAGGCCCCTGTACCACAGGATTTGTGGCGCAAGGGCCTGATTTTTATCTTTTTCCATGAAAATGCTTGGGAAATGTTCGGATTTCGCCCTCAAGCTTATTGGAAGAGGGCCTGCATGGCCTGCTCTAAGGTTTTTACTCGGATGATTTTTGCCTCCACCTGGGGCAGGCGTAAGTTACTGTCCGGCACCACAAATTTAGTAAAGCCCAAATTAATACCGTCCTGGATCCGCCGTTCCGGCGCGCTCACCCGCCGCACCTCGCCGGTAAGGCCCACCTCACCAAAGCAGAGCACGCCCTTGGGAACAGGGCGATTACGATAGCTGCTCACCAGCGCCGCTGCCACAGCTAAATCAGCCGCAGGCTCGGAAATACGCATGCCGCCCACCACGTTTACATAGGCGTCGTACATGCCAAAATCAAGGCCCAGTCGACGCTCCAAAATAGCCAGCAGCATATTCACACGATTATAGTCAAAGCCCACGGCAGTACGCCGAGGCATGCCATAGGGTGTTTTAGCAACCAACGCTTGGAATTCCACCATGATGGGGCGATTGCCCTCCATGCAGGCGCCAATAACGCTGCCTGCGGCCTCCCCGTCCCGATCCTCCAAAAAGAGACCTGCCGGGTTGGCCACCTCCGCCAAGCCGCCGGCCTCCATGGAAAAGATGCCGCTTTCTTCCGTACTGCCAAAGCGATTTTTCAGCGCCCGCAGCACGCGAAAGGCGTAGGAGCGGTCACCCTCGAACTGCAGTACCACGTCCACCATGTGCTCCAAAAGCCGTGGTCCGGCAATATTGCCGTCCTTAGTCACATGACCGATGACCATAACCGCAATCTTGGTGGTCTTGGCAAACTGCAGTAGCTTAGCGGTGCACTCACGCACCTGCCCCACACTGCCTGCAGCCGTGGGTAGCTCGGCATTATACATGGTTTGAATACTGTCGATAATCAAAAGCTGGGGCTGCACCGCATTAGCCTGGGCCAAGATGGCATCCAAATCGGTGGCCGTCATAATCAGCAGGTTTTCGTTGGAGCAGGCACCGCCTAAGCGCACCGCCCGCATGGCAGTCTGCTCCTCGCTTTCCTCACCGCTGACATAAAGCACCTTTCTGCCTCGCTGGCCAAAGCGGAGGCCTGCATCAAGCAAAATTGTGGATTTGCCGATACCCGGCGTGCCCCCAAGCAACACCAGGCTGCCCGGCACCACGCCGCCGCCCAGCACCCGGTCAAACTCGTGAATCCCCGTAGCTAGGCGTTCCACCTGCACCTGGGCCACACTAGCAATGGTACGGGGCTTGATTTTTTCGCTAGAGGTGGGCAAATAGCTTTTGCCGCTTCGAGTGGTAGCAACCTCAGCCTCCTCCACCAGGCTATCCCAGGCGCCACACTCAGGGCAGCGACCCAGCCATTTAGCCGTGGTATAGCCACAGCTTTGGCACACAAATTTATATTTGGTCTTTGCCATTTAGCACTGCTCCCCCTTGCTGGCGCCCACGGATTGAGCTTCGGTTGCCACCTGCTCCACGCTGTCCTTAGCGTTGACAGGTATCTCCATCAGGAATTGGGCCCCCTCTAAGGCAGTGTGAAAAACAAGCTCCTTGCTACCCGGCAGGGCCTCTGCCAAAAGCTTGTCCCCCTTGTGGAATTTACCGGCCAAGAATAAATCGCTGACAGGGTCTTCTACCAGCTTGCGCAGTGCCCTCCGCAAGGGACGAGCGCCGTACTTGCTGTCGCTACCCTCCGCCAGCAGCAGCGCTTTGGCACTGGGCATGAGCTCGATGGCAAGCTGGTTGGCCGCCATACGCTCGTTGAGCTCGGCCACAAGATTGTCAGCAATACGCTCTAGCTGGGCAGCCTCCAAAGGATTAAAGACGAGAATTTCGTCCACACGATTTAAAAATTCCGGACGGAAGAGATGCTTGATTTCGCCCAGCACCTGCTCCTTGCGATTAGCCAGCTCGCTGGTAGCACTGGCGGCAAAGCCCAGTGGCTTGGTGGTAGCCAGCCGCTGCGCCCCCGCGTTACTGGTCATAATAATAACCGCGTTACGGAAGTCCACCGTGCGCCCCTGTCCGTCCGTCAAGCGCCCATCCTCCATAATCTGCAGCAGCAGATTAAAGACATCAGGGTGAGCCTTTTCAATTTCGTCCAACAGCACCACGCAGTAAGGCTTACGGCGAACGGCGTCCGTCAGCTGTCCACCCTCATCGTAGCCCACGTAGCCCGGGGGCGCACCGATCAGGCGAGCTGTAGTGTGCTTTTCCATGTACTCGCTCATATCAAAGCGCAGCATGGCTCTTTCGTCCCCAAACAGTTCCTGGGCCAGGGCCTTGGCCAGCTCGGTCTTGCCCACGCCGGTGGGTCCCAAAAAGAGGAAGGAGCCCACAGGACGGTTTTTATCCTTAAAGCCGGCCCGCGCCCGGCGTACCGCCTTGCTGACAGCCTGCACGGCCTCATTTTGACCAATAACGCGCTTACTCAGACGAGCATCCAGCTCCAGCAGCTTGGCGCTTTCACTTTCTGTAAGCTTAGCCAAAGGGATCCCCGTCTATGCTGGTTGGTGCGCTGGGTCATCCTCGCTGCTCTGCGGCATGGTGTTAGAGGCCTCTCCTAAGGCTTCCGTCAGCTTGGTCTGCAGCGCTAGCTCTTCATTGCGCAGCTTGGCCGCTTCCTCAAAATTCTGCTTGGCAACGGCCTCGTCCTTTTCCAGCTGCACAAACTCCAGCTCCTCCTGCAGCTTGCGGGCAGGAGCACTCTTTTTATACAGCTTAATGCGCAAGCGGGCACAAGCCTCATCCAACAAATCAATAGCCTTATCCGGCAAATTTCTGTCTGTAATATAGCGATCGCTCAGCTCCACAGCGGCCTGCACAGCCTCGGGCAGGATTTCCAGCTTATGGAATTTTTCGTAGCGCTTGGACAAGCCCGTCAGCATTTTGATGCTGTTTTCCACATTAGGAGCGCTGACCAAAACAGGCTGGAAGCGCCGCTCCAGGGCCGCATCCTTTTCAATATGCTTGCGATATTCATCGCTAGTGGTAGCACCAATAATCTGCAACTCCCCACGAGCTAAGGCAGGCTTGATAATATTGGCCGCGTCAATGCTACCCTCGGCACTACCGGCGCCAATAATGGTGTGGAGCTCATCGATGAAGAGAATAATGCGCTTGTCACTACGCAACAGCTCCAAAATCTGCTTCATACGCTCTTCAAACTCGCCACGATACTTAGCTCCAGCCACCAGCATCCCCAGCTCTAAGGAAAAGATCAGCTTATTTTGTAAAAATTCCGGCACCTCACCATGGACAATCCTCGTAGCCAGGGCCTCGGCCACAGCAGTTTTACCCACACCGGCTTCGCCGATAATGACAGGATTATTCTTGGTGCGTCGGCAGAGGATTTGGATGATGCGCTCCACCTCCACCTCCCTGCCAATGACAGGATCAATGCGTCCATGACGTGCCTCATCATTCAGGTTGCGTCCATAGGACTTGAGCACCTCCAGCACATCATCCTTCTGCTCCAGAGGAGGCTGCTGAATACGTCTCCCGGGGACAGCCTTGCGCCTTTCGTCTATGGCTCGAATCATATCTCCCACCAAGCTACCCTTAATACCAAATTTGGTCAATACCCGATGGGCCACCCCGTCACCGGCAGCCAAAAGTCCCCACAAAATCTGCTCGCTGCCCACATAATCATGCTTTAGCTCCCTAGATAAACGGGCAGCCTCCTCCAACACCTTTTGTGCTCGTTGGCTGTATTGGGGCACAGTGGTCCCCTTTTTGCCGCTCTTGTCCATCCAAGCTTCCAGCTCTTTTTTGATCTCCTCCACATTCTCGTGCAGGTGCTTGATCATATCATAGCCCAAGCAATCCTCACAGGCCAAAAGACCTGCCAGAATATGCTCACTACCAATATGCTCACTGCCGCAATCCAGGGCCTTGGAGGCCGCCAGCTCCAGCACCTTGGTAGCACCGCTGCTAAAGCCATCCTTGCCCTTGGTCTTGGTGTTGCTAGCAGCATCAGGGCCCATACCCAAAAGGTTTTGCAAAAACTTCAGCGCTTTTTCGGGACTCATGGCGCTGCCCCTGGTTCCCATGCCCGGGGGTAAAAATTCGCTGGCACAATCCTCGCACAGCCATTTATCCGAGGCTTTGTCATTCACCATGGTTATCATGTGAACAACAGCCGTTTTTTTATGACAATTTTGACATAACATCTCTATCACCTCCGCCCCTGACTGTTCAGCAGTCCCATAGCCTGCTGCAGCACGGCCTTCTTTTTCTTTTCATCCGCATCAATTATGTGCAGCATATATTGTAAAAGGGCTCCTTCTCTTGCTGTCACCAGCTTTTGGGCCTGTAAATGCTCCACCAGCTCGCTGGCCGTGGGCTCCTTTTGCGGCTGTTGCTGAGCAGTCTTGGGCTCCATGCGCACAATGCGCACAAAGCCACCGCTACCACGGCGGGACTCTACCAAAAAGCCCCGCTCCGGCGTAAAGCGGGTGCTCAGCACATAGCTGATTTGGGAGGGAGCGCAGCTTAGACGCTCAGCCAGCTCGTTACGCTGTACCAATAGCGCGTCCTCCTGATCTCGTAAAAGCTCACCTATAATAAAATTCTCTATAGCATCTGCTAAATTTCTCATGGTTATCACCTGTATTAGTCATTTGCTTCTATTATATTTGACTTTTCGACTTTTAGCAAGAGGGTGGAGGTGAAATTATTTTGAAAAGCAAAAAAGGACTGTCGCTTAAGCTTTACGACAGTCCTCCATTTTGTCTTAGTTCTTCAGGGATTTTAGCATTTGCATGGCCTGAACAATATCCTGCATGGTACAGTTCTTTAAAACATCCATACCCTGCTCCTGCTTTACTTCCTCCTTGCCAAATACAATCTCATCAATACTGCAATTAAAAATTATGACCATTTTTACCAGATTTTCCAGTGTCAGACCAGCTCTACCGCTTTCGATATTACTCATGTGCGTTTGGGAAATACCAATTTCCTTAGCCAATACTGTCTGATAAATGTTGTTTTTCAGGCGCATGGTTTTAATCCGCATGCCTATTTCCTTATAATTTAACTCCTTTGCCATTTCCTCATCTCCCGTAAAAAGTTTTCCGAACCCATAAACATATGGAAATTCACGGTCCGCAAATATAAACAGCTTATCCCACCAAGAATTGAACTGCAGGCTCCGCCTA
>CAMFZA010000103.1 GCA_946002345.1 uncultured Phascolarctobacterium sp.
CAGCAAGCTACCACTAGCTACACCATTGCCAGCCGCTGTGGTGTATTTGCTAAAACCGATATCCAGCCTCTTTTAAATCAGGGTGCTGCCAAATGTGATTTAGCCGCCAGCATTTTCCATGCCGTGGCCAGTCAGGCTATCACTGGCTTGGCCAAGGGACGCCCCATTGAGGGCAAGGTGCTTTATTTGGGTGGACCCCTTACCTTTATGAGCTGTCTGCGGGACAGCTTTGACAAGCGTCTGGACATTCAAGGCATCTGTCCGGATAACAGCCTGTATTTCGTGGCCATGGGCGCGGCCTTTTGCGCCGAGCACGAGGTGGAGTTTGCCAGCCTGCCAGCGAAGCTGGAGGCGGCCGGCAAGGCTCACACCTTCGAGCATATGGCGCCCCTCTTTAAGGACGAGGCCGAATACCAGGCCTTTCACGAAAGGCATCTAAAGGACTCCGTAACCATTTCCACGCCGGAAAAGGCCAAAGAGGCCTTCATAGGCATCGACTCCGGCAGCACCACCATCAAAATCGCGGTGATGAGCCCCGCAGGGGAGCTTTTGGATTCCTTCTACCAAAGCAACAAGGGTAATCCGGTGATTGCCGTGCGAGATTACCTTACCAGCTTTTACCAAAAATATCCTCACTGCCAGCTACTGGCCGGAGCCGTTACCGGTTATGGGGAAGATTTGATTCGTCATGCCTTCGGCATGGACTACGGCATTGTGGAAACCATGGCCCATTTTTATGCCGCCCAGCATTTGGAGCCTCAGGTGGATTTTATTTTGGACATTGGTGGCCAGGATATGAAATGCCTTAAAATCCACAATGGCGCTATCGATAACATCTTCCTTAACGAAGCCTGCTCCAGCGGCTGTGGCAGCTTTTTGCAGACCTTTGCGGAAATTCTTGGCTACAGTGCGGAGAAATTTGCCCAAATAGGCCTGTTTGCCGACATGCCCGTGGATTTAGGCAGCCGTTGCACAGTTTTTATGAACAGCAGCGTTAAGCAGGCCCAAAAGGATGGTGCCTCCGTAGCCAATATCAGCGCTGGCCTGTCCATCAGTATCGTGAAAAACGCTTTATACAAGGTTATTCGCCCCAGCAGCAAGGCGGCCATCGGCCAGCACATTGTAGTGCAGGGGGGCACCTTCCTCAACGATTGCGTGCTGCGGGCCTTTGAGCAGGAAATGGGGCTTAATGTGGTGCGACCTAATATTGCAGGACTCATGGGGGCCTATGGTGCCGCCCTCTACGCCCAGCGCCGCTATGAGCTTAAGCCTCAGCCTAGCACTATTATCAGCCTGGAGGAGCTTAAGAGCTTCCAACATACGGTGAAGGGCGTTACCTGCGGCCTGTGCAATAACCATTGTCATTTAACCATCAACATTTTTGCCAGCGGCAAGCGCTTTATCAGCGGTAATCGTTGCGAACGCCCCATTACGCATATGGCGCCCCAGGATGATTTGAACCTTTATCGTCAAAAGCTGGAGCTGCTCAAGGCTTTGCCCAATAACGAAGCGCCGAAGCGTGGCCTTATGGGCATTCCCATGGGTCTCAATATGTACGAGCTGTTGCCCTTCTGGCAGGGATTGCTTAATCATTTAGGCTTTAGGGTTGTAACCAGCCCCATTGAAGATAAAAGTATTTACCGCAAGGGCCAGAACACCATTCCCAGTGACACAGTCTGCTACCCGGCCAAGCTCATGCACGGGCACATTAAATGGCTGCTGGAGCAGGGGCTAGACCACATCTTTTATCCCTGTATGACCTACAATATTCAGGAGCAGGGCACGGAAAACTGCTATAATTGCCCGGTGGTGGCCTATTATCCCGAGGTGCTCCACGCCAATATGCGGGAGCTGGGCAAGGCGCACTTTTTCTTTGATTATTTGGGCCTTCTGCACAAAAAGGTGCTGGTACAAAAGCTTTATGAGCTGTTCCATCCTGAATACCCAGATATTACCAAGGGAGAGCTGCACAAAGCTGTAGACGCCGCCTTTGCTGCCTATGACGCCTTTGAAGCTCAGGTTAAGGAGCGGGGTCAAAAAATTATTGCCCTGGCTCGGGCCCAGCATAAGCCCATTGTGGTGCTGGCCGGTCGCCCCTATCACATCGACCCCAAGGTTAATCACAGCATCGACCGCCTGATTACCACCATGGGGGCCGCTTTAGTCAGTGAGGATGCCGTCAGCAGTCATATTACACCCCAGGAGTTGAATGAGGATTTACATGTGCTCAATCAGTGGACCTACCACAGCCGCCTTTATGCTGCTGCTAAATATGTCAGCGAAAACCCTGACACCCACATGATTCAGCTAGTAAGCTTCGGCTGTGGCTGTGATGCCATTACCGCCGATGAATGCCGTCGCATCCTGGAGGAGCACGGACGAATTTATACCCAAATCAAGATTGATGATATCGACAATCTGGGCGCAGCGAAGATTCGCATTCGTAGCCTTTTCTCCGCAGCCAATTTGTTCGATTTAGATAATCACTAAAGGAGTTTTTGCTATGCAAGAAGCTTCCCAAACAAACACCCAAGCTAATTTCGTACCCTTTACAGAGGAAATGCGCCATACCCACACTATTTTGGTGCCCGGCATGCTGCCCATCCATTTTTCCCTGATGCAGGCCGCCTTCACCAGCTGTGGCTACAAGGTGGAGGTTTTGCAGGACACCAGCCGTGAAGTAGTGGAAACAGGGCTTAAATATGTGAACAATGATATTTGTTATCCCGCTCTTTTGGTTATAGGGCAGCTTTTGCATGCCTTGGAAAGCGGCAAGTACGACCTCAATAAAACAGCTCTGATTATTACCCAGACCGGGGGTGGTTGTCGTGCCTCCAACTATATTTATCTCTTGCACAAGGCCTTGGAAAAGGCAGGCTTAGCTCATATCCCCGTCATCAGCCTTAATGTAAATGGCTTGGAAAAGCAGCCCGGCTTCCATCTTAACGCCAGCATGCTGCGCAAATTTCTGGCTGCACTGATTTATGGTGATGCCATTATGTATTTGACCAATAAAATCCGCCCTTATGAGGCCATTCAGGGCACCACCGATGCCTTGGCCCAAAAATGGCTGGATAAGCTAAGCGAGGCCTTTACCAGCGGCAAGGCTCAGGCTCTGAGTAATATGCAAAGGCTCACCAAAGCTCTGGCCAGTGAGTTTGCTAAGGTGCCCATTGTGAACCGTCCTAAAACCAAGGTGGGCATCGTGGGCGAAATCTACATTAAATATGCGGCTTTGGGCAATAATAATTTGGAAAAATTCCTGCAAAAGCAGGATTGCGAATACATGCTGCCCGGCGTGCTAAACTTTGTCATGTATTGCGTGGATACATATCTGACCGATTACAAGTTGTACGGCGGTAGCTTCCTTAAATATGGAGCCAACAAGGGTGCCATGTGGTATTTGAAGCATTTGGAACGCATTCTGCACAACGCCCTGAACACGGTTCCCTTTGCCGCACCGGCCACCTATGAGGAAACTAAGGCTTTGGTCAAGGGCATTATCGGCTATGGCAATAATATGGGCGAGGGCTGGCTCTTAACTGCTGAAATGCTGGAGCTGGTCCACAGTGGCTACACCAATATTATTTGCGCCCAGCCCTTTGGCTGCCTACCCAACCATATTGCCGGCCGAGGTATGATCAACAAAATTAAGGAGATTGCCGAGGAGGCAAATATTCTGGCCCTGGATTACGATGCCAGCGCCTCTCCTGTCAATCAGGAAAACCGCATCAAGCTGATGCTGGCTACGGCGAAGTAGGCTAAGCAAGCGGTGCAAAAATAAACATTTGTTTCGAGTAACGTTTCGTTACCCATAAAATAAACCCTTCAATCCTGCTTAGGACTGAAGGGTATTTTTGTTTGCGTATGCAGAGGGTGAGGTGGCTTAATTAGCGTTGGGCACCGGTTGGAGCGCAAGCTGTTTGCACCTAAGCTGGTTCTTGCTCAATCAGAAGGTGCCCAATACCAGCTGAGCGATGTTTTTGGAATGGTCGCTGACGCGCTTCATATTAATCAAAAGCTCCAGCATGACAAAGCCGGCCACGGGCTCACAAACATGCTCGTTGAGGCGCACAATGTGGTTCTTGCGGATAACCTTTTGATACTGCTTGACCTCTCTACAGAGGCGCACCGCATCCTCCGCAATGACCTTGTCGTTCTTTTCCAGTGCTTCCAGAGCGCGGCCACTGGCCCGCAGCACCATTTCGCTAAGCTGGGCCAGCTCCTCCTGTGCTTCGGCAGAAAAATGCACATCGTCCTCGAACATGCGGCGTGCTTTTTTAGCCAGTGTTTCGCCGTGGTCACCAATACGTTCAATATCGTTAATGGCATGCAAAAGACCTGTGTGACGAATGGAAAGGCTGGCGTCCAACTGGGAGGTGCTCATTTCCGTCAGGTAATCGGTTATTTCTCGCTCTAGAGAGTCCACCACGGGTTCATGCTCCAAAACATATTTCACCTTTTCGGCATCAAAGCTTTGGATGGCCTCCATGCCCAAGCGCACATCCTCCCGAGCCTGGTTACCCATGCGCACCACCTCTTTCACGGCCAGGCTCAGGCCAATGGAGGGAGTGTGGAGCATGGCCTTATCCAAATACACGGGGCGGAGGGAAATACCATCGGCATCACCGGGTACAAGACGCTGAATCAGCTTGATGAAGGGGTCCACAAAGGGCATAAAGAGCAGGGTATTGATAATATTAAAGGCGGAGTGAGCATTGGCAATTTGGCGGGCAATATCTCCTGACGGAGAAACCAGCATAACGATTTTTATGAACCAGTGCATGAAGACCACGAAGATAATACTGCCGATAACGTTAAACATAACATGGGCTACGGCCACTCGACGGGCTGTTAAATTGGCTCGCAGGGAGGCCAGTACTGCGGTGATGCAGGTGCCAATGTTGTCACCCAAGAGTACGGGGATGGCACCCTCCAGAGGGATGAGGCCCTGACCTGCCATGGCAATCAAAATACCGATGGTGGCGCTACTGGATTGGATGAGCACGGTCATCACCGTACCGATAAAGATGCCCAGGAGGGGATTGCTAGAAAAATGGCCGATAAAATCCACAAAGCCCGGGTAGGCTCTAAGGGGCATCACAGCGCGTCCCATCATATCCATGCCCAGCATGAGGATACCAAAGCCCAGAATAACCTGACCTAGGTATTTGCCCCGGGCACGCTTGGCCAAAAGCTGCATCAAAAAACCGATGAAAATCAACACCGTTATATAATTGGATAGCTTAAAGGCGATTAATTGGGCGGTCATGGTGGTGCCCACGTTGGCGCCCATGATGATGCCAAAGCCCTGCTTCAGGGTCAAAAGGCCTGCATTAACTAAACCAACGGTCATAACCGTGGTAGCGCCGCTGGCCTGAAGCACGGCAGTGACTACTGCACCCAAAAGAATACCCATGGCCAACACGCCGGTCATAGCCTCCAAAATCTTTTGTAGCTTGGCACCGGCCGCCTTTTGCAGGCCGTCGCCCATGAGCTGCATGCCATACATAAATAAAGCAATGCCGCCTAAAAAGCCTAAAAAATAAACTAACATATTCCACACTCCGTCCCTGGTTTTGTTAAGTCATTGTAAAATCAAATTTTACTTATATTATACATTAAAAAGAGAAGTGCGTAAAATAAAACTGCTCTTTTTGAGCAAAAAAACTACACCGCATGCTTGCGTAGCCATGCGGTGTAGTTAAGGAGAGGTGTATGATGAAAAGATATGTTTAGGGGGAGTTAGGGAAGATGCCTTTACGTGCTTTGTGGCCTCTTCCTTGGCTCAATTATATTGTAGCAAATGGTTATGGCTAAAGTAAGACCAAGTAGTAACGAATTTGTGAAATATACTTTTGTGGGTGTAGGGGCAAAAAAGTACTGCAGCATAAAAAACACCGCCCCATTTAGGGCGGTGCGGTAGGTAAGCTTACTTTAAAATTACGTTTAAGAATGCTTTTAATCTGTCATTGGTGGGGTTGTCAAAAATTTCTGCGGGAGTGCCTTGGGCCTGCACCCGACCATCGGCCATAAACACAACCTTGGTGGCTACCTCCTTGGCAAAGCCCATTTCGTGTGTTACCACCACCATGGTCATTTTTTCTTCGGCCAGCTCCCGCATGGTTTTCAAAACCTCGCCGGTGAGCTCCGGGTCCAGGGCGGAGGTGGGCTCGTCAAAGAGCATGATGGCGGGCTTCATGGCCAGCGCTCTGGCGATAGCCACGCGCTGCTGCTGGCCGCCGCTGAGCTTGCGGGGATATTCATCCCGCTTGTCGCTCAGGCCAACCTTGGCCAGCAGTGCTTCAGCCTCCTTAATCACCGTAGCCTTGTCCCGCTTTTGCACGGTCAGC
>CAMFZA010000104.1 GCA_946002345.1 uncultured Phascolarctobacterium sp.
GTAGGAGCCTTAAGTGTCCCACTAATTACTTCGCCTTTTTCATTAAAATCAATAGCCTTGCCACTCTTAAACTGGATAAAACCAGCCAGCTTGTTGCTATAAGAATATGCTTGCCAGCCAACTGGACGCAAATAGGTGTCACTGTTTAATGTGCCATGCATCAAATGACCATCCTCAGCAAAGGATAATATTGTACCAGCTTTGAAATCCACAAAGCCATAGCCATCTTTGTTTATGGATAGTGTAACTTTTTCGTCAATAACACCTCTAAGTACTGTGCCGTTCTCTGCAAACTTCACTAATCTGTCACCATCATAACGAATATGACCGTAAGTGGGGAAAGGAGCGCCATAGTGCCTCCCCCAAGGGTGGAAAAAACGCGGAAAAAACATGTCAGTAGTTTCCACATAGCAGTAATCATTAATAAGGCTGCGCCAACCAGTAGGGCGAAGGTAGGTGGCCTTGTTGAGCACGGCACTGACCACTTCGCCACGTTCATTGAGCTCGGCAGTAGTATCTTTTTTGAATTTTAAGTCTTCGTCGGCAACACTCCATCCCTGTGGAACAAGCATAGTAGCTTTGTCTAGCGTGATAGTAGCAGCTGATGCTTCGTTTACTGATAAACAGGCTATAAGAGCCAAAAGAATACTTGTTTTTTTCATTCTATACTACCTCACTGTGGAAATGATACTTTGAGAGTGGCAGCTCAATAATTCATTTTTAGTATAGGGTACGCAGAGCAGAAAGTCAAAGAATAATATGTGAAGCTTTTGTAGAAAATAGGATGATTATTACAGTATTTCCGCTTTTCTATCCAAAATAGCCTTGCAGGGTGCGCAAGCAGGGCAATCACAGTACTTGGCACCACTGGCTTTAAGCTCTTGAGCGTGAGCCTTTAACCTTTGCACTCCCTCTGCTCCAAAGATTTGCAGAGCCAGCTCGGTTTGACCAAAGGAGATGAGACCATCGATGGGCATAATGTCTGCTTCTAGTTCAGCGATGTATTTGGCGGTTTCTTCTGCTTCCTTGTCGGTGCCAACAGCGGCGAGCCAAGCAGTGGCAGCGGCCTTTACCTCTTGGCAGGCACTGGGTGCGGCCAGCAAATCCTGAGTTTTAGCGGTGACAAAATCCAATAATGCTTTTTCCATAATTAAAATCCTCCTCAAAATACTGTTGCTTTGTTTTACTTGCTTTACTAAGCTGATGCATCTATAATATAACCATAGGGCTGTTTTGTAAAGTAAGCACTTTAAAGTATTATAGTTACCTTTTGGAAACTATTGATATAGCACTCAAGGCGTTAGACCTGCAGTAACGATACTAAGTTCTAAGGAGAGGATGATTGTATGTCTAAAATTTTACCGGCCTGCCCGGTGGAGGTAACGCTGATGCTCATTAGTGACCGCTGGAAGGTTTTGGTTTTGAGGGATTTGCTAAGCGGAACTAAGCGCTTTGGTGAACTCAAAAAATCCATTGGCAGCATTTCGCAAAAGGTTTTAACTAGCAATTTGCGCTCCATGGAGGAGGATGGACTCTTAACACGCAAGGTATATGCAGAGGTGCCACCGAGAGTGGAGTATACACTTACAGAGCTGGGCGAGAGCCTGCGGCCTATTCTATTGGCAATGCAGCAATGGGGCTTGGAATATCAAAAGCAGCATAAACCGAATGCTTAGGTTTGCCAAAGAAATAAGATAAGTTGCAGTCATCTTTGTAATAATAGAAAAAAGCAAGCATGGGAGGAAAAGCATATGCAAATAAAAACTGTCGCCATTGTTGGCATGGGGGCTTTGGGAATGCTTTACGGAGAGCAGCTTAACAGAGTGTTGCCTCCTGAAGCAGTGCGCTTTGTGATGGATGAGGAGCGCTTTTTACGCCATCAAAATGATAAGTATGAGGTTAACGGTGTGGAGCAAAGTTTCACCCTGCAAAGCGCAACCACTGCCAAGCCTGTGGATTTGGTGATCGTGGCTACCAAGTTCAGCGGTTTGCAGGAGGCTTTGACCGAAATGCAGGGCTTGGTGGGCCCAAAAACCATCATTTTCTCCGTACTCAACGGCATTAGTAGCGAGAATTTTATTAAGGAACTCTACGGGGACGATAATTTACTCTATTGTGTGGCCTTGGGCATGGACGCCGTGCGGGAAGGCACCAGTCTTATCTACCAGCATAAGGGCGTTTTAAAGCTGGGTATTTTAGAGAAAAAGCAACGACCAGCCTTGGCCGCGGTTATGGCTCTCTTGGAAAAGGCGGGCATTCAGTATATCATTGAAGAGGATATTCAGCATGCATTGTGGGCCAAGCTGCTCTTAAACGTGGGCATCAACCAGACCTGCATGGTTTATGCAACTAATTATGGTGGCGCCTTTACAAACGAGCAGGCTCGAGAGGATATGTTTGCCGCCATGCACGAGGTTATCGCTGTGGCTCAAAAGGAAGGGGTTAAGCTGACAGAAGCTGATTTTGAGGGTTGTGTAAAGGTGCTCAAGGGGCTGGCTCCTGAAGGCTTGCCTTCCATGCGTCAGGATGCACTGGCTAAACGGCCGTCCGAGGTGGAGCTTTTTGCTGGCACTATAGTGGGCTTAGGCGCCAAGCATGCTGTGCCAACACCTGTCAACCAACGCTATTACGATATTATTAAGGACATGGAAGCGCAGTATTGAAAATAAAGCTGTGGCAACATCAACCCATTAAACCTATAGAAATGATACAGGTAACGAAATGTTACTCGAAACAAACGTTTAGATATACTGTATTGGAGGAACATAATGATTTGTGAAATCGTACGAGATGAAGGCTTTTTGGCCCAAAGGAGTGCGGAGGCCAGCTTTTTAGATATACCCATTGCACAAAATCTTTTGGATACCTTGGCGGCTTACTCCGATAGATGCGTGGGCCTTGCGGCCAACATGATTGGTGTACAAAAGCGCATTATTGCAGTAAATATGGGTCCCATTAATGTGGCTATGTTAAATCCTGTAATTGTGAAAAAATCCGGTAAGTACATGACGGAGGAGGGTTGCCTTTCGCTGAATGGCGTGCGTCCGACGGCGCGCTATAAAAAGATTACTGTGGAGTTTCAGGACATGCAGTTCAAAAAGCAGCGGCAGAGCTTTGAGGGTTGGACGGCACAGATTATCCAGCATGAAATTGACCACTGCGATGGTATTGTGATTTGAATAAGGATGCCCCGTGAAGCTGATATTTTTCAGCTTATACGGGGCATTTTGTGTTCTTAAGAGATATGATGTGCTGGTGAAGCGTGAGGGTGGTGGCTAGAACCTGCAAGTTTTTTTCTTAGTTAGTTGTTGCTAATTACATTAAACAGTGATATAATGGCAGGTGTAATGCAAAACTAACTAAATAATATAGTTAATTAAAGCTTACTTTGTAACGATGTATTACTTTGATCAAAGGAGGAATTTTGATGAAAAAATCTTTAGTACTGGCCATGGCTATGGCTCTTGGCGTAACAGCATCTGCCTATGCAGCAAGTCCCTTCAGTGATGTGCCTGCAGGTCATTGGGCTTACGACAGCGTAGCTAAGCTGGCTGCGGCCGGTGTTATTGACGGCTACGGCGATAGCACCTTCGGGGGCGACAAGCTGATGACTCGCTACGAGATGGCTCAAATTACTGCTCGGGCAAGCTGTCCTTGAGCGCGGGCTATGATATCTTCAAAAATAGCCTTGGCGTATCCAGCGCATCTACCTGCTACACTAAAGAGGATGAGGATAATGCCATTTGGAACATTAATGCAAGCTATGCCTTTGATAAAAATGTAAAGCTGAACGCAACCTACCTGAACTCTAATCTGGACCAAGGTGATATTGCAACTACCTTTAACGATGTGGATACAGATGGTTATGTAATTGGGCTTGCTTATAAGGGCGCTAACAAAAATAAGGTTGGCAGCTGGGGCGCTTGGGCAACCTATTATGACCAAGGTGTTGGCACTGTAGTTGCACATACCATGAAGACCGGTGATTGGGATTTGTTCGCTACCGAAGGCTACAAGGGTTATGATTTGGGCGCAAACTATACTTTAGCTAAGAACATGGTTTATAATATCGATTATTATGAATTGGAAGGCAAGGAGTCCGGCTTAAAGAATAAAGTTTTGTGGAGCCGTTTGCAAATCAACTTCTAAATTTTGGATAATGTGATAGTCCCTTACCTCCATTTTGGGCTGCTCGAGGGCAGCCCTTTTTTATGGATCTAACTATGGCGGGCTTCGGTCTGTTTTTTGCGAGCAGGCAAGGGTAAGGGGCTAAGTATGGATTTATGAGACAAAAACATGTGAGCAAATATTGACATGTATACAAAGTAAGGATATAATGATTAACAGTTAACCGTGCTTTGATTAATTACACTCTCACACAATCAAATAGCGAATGGAGGAATTTGCATGAAAAAAATTGCTACTCTACTTTTTTGTGTCATTCTTACCTTGGCAATGGCTGGTTGTGGACAGAGTCCTAAGGCTGCCGATGTGCCCAAGAGTACTCAGCAGGCCATTATTGATAAGGCTAACAAGGCTCCGGAAAAGCAGGAGTTCACTGCTGTTACTGATGTGCAGGAAGGACGCAAAAATGTCTATGTGGTCTTAAAGGTCTTAAAGGGTGATTATTGGAGCCAGGTTGTAAGTGGCTTGAAGGATGCAGGCAAAGCAGCTAACTGTAATGTATATGTAGGCGGCCCCTATAAAGAAACCAATTGGCAGGCACAAGTGGAGATGCTCAAGTCTTTAGTCGGGAAGCAGGTGGATGCCGTAATTTTGGCTACCTCTGACAGCGTACAGTTGATTCCTACGGTGGAGGAGCTGCGTAAGGCCAAGCTGCCGGTGGTTTTGGTGGACACAGGCCTTAATACTAAGCAGTATAATGCTGCTTATATGACTAATAATTTCGACGCAGGCTCCAAGGCTGCGGAGGAAATGCTGCAGCTTTTACGTTCTACTGGTCTTAAGGAGACCCAAAATGCCACCGTTGTCATGAAGGTGAGCAGCCTGAAGAGCCAAAACATGGTGGAGCGTATTGAGGGCGCTAATGCTTATTGGCAGGCCAAGGCTCCGAAAGCTTGGAAGCTGGAAAGCAAGGCATTGGTAGATTATGGCGACAAGGCACTGTCCTTGGAGCTGAGCCAAAAGGCTATGCAGGACATCAAGGATTTGAAGGGCTTTATTAGCTGCAATAATAGCTCTACTGTAAATGCTGCTGAGGCCATTGTGGCTAGCAAGCGCAAGGACTTGGCCTTGGTGGGCTTTGACTATGCCAAGGAAACTGCGGCGTTGATTGCTAATCCTGATTTTAAGGCTGTGTCCATTGTGCAAAATCAGTATGACATGGGCTATGACGGTGTAAATATGGCTGCTGAGCTGGCTAAGGGTAATGGAGCTAAGGCTGAGCAGGTGAATGTGGATACCGGCATCGGCGTGGTGACGATTGAAAATTATAAGGCTTATGAGGCCAAGCTGGCAGATAGGGCGAAGTAAGGACCTATACTTAGTGCCCAATATGTAAGCGGAGAACGGCTAACTATGTCTATGATTGCATAAAGCTAAAAACGAACATTCTTTTCGGTAACGTTTCGTTAGGTATAAATTTTCAGTATAATTGTAGTTTTACAGTACACGAATATATCAAGGGCTTTGGCTTTGGTAAAGAGTAGCACCTCAGTGTGGCGAATGATAAGATTGTGGTAATCATCTTTTTCGCTGCGCTGGGGTGCTGTTGTTTTCTAAAAATCTCTAAAAATTTTTTCTATCAGAGGTGACTGCGTCGAAGGTGGACAGAATTTGATGAAAGCAAGGTATATAATGGAGGTAGAGTTGGGGGTGATTTCATGCGATTTGTGTGTATTCTAAGCTTTTTATCTCACTTGTTATATGGAATAGCAGGAATGGCAATCACATGACAAGCGCCTGTGGGCCGACTTGACTGTTACCTTCTAAGCTTGGTGCAGCTTATGCTGGCATAGGTAGCTAGCTCAGAAAAATAATAAAGCTCTGTTTCTGACTTGACAGACTTAAGCTGTTGAGGGAAGGAACAGAGCTTTTTGCTTTATAAATGCAAAATGGGCAAAATGGCCTAAATGGCCTCTCTTTTGAGCAGCTCTTCCAGATTGCACACCTGCTGGCTGCCCCTAGTACGAGCATAAAAGCGCAAAAAATGCTGGGCCGCTACCGTTAAGGGTCTATCCTTGACCTTGACCACGGTTTTATGGATGTCTGTCTCCAAATCTATAATGGGCTTGATAACGAAGGTTTCTCCTAGGCTTTCCTTTGGCTCCACGGGCACAATGG
>CAMFZA010000105.1 GCA_946002345.1 uncultured Phascolarctobacterium sp.
CGATGGTAGAGCCAACGCCGCAGAAGCAAATGGTGGGGACCCGGTGGTCAGCGCCATAAAAATAGCGGAGCGCATTGGCAAGGCCAAAATCACCTCCGTGGTTATAGATACGGAGTCAGATTTTATTAAGCTGGGCTTGGCTAAACGCATAGCGGCGGCCATGGGAGCCAATTATTACACATTGCAACGCCTGTCTAAGGATAGCATTATTCGCATTGTGCGCAATTTATATGTTTAAGGAGTTAGTAGTAATGAATAAACTAATGCTTTTATTTTTTATGCTTGTGGCTTGCCTAGGAGCATTGACTGTTCAGGCAGAGGAAGTAAAACAACAGGAAGGCATGAATTGGGAAATAAGCATGATGCCCAAAGCTACGGAAGAGGAGCAGGAGGCTGCTCGTTGGTCCATTGTGGTAGAAAATAATTTAGGCGTTTACGCTTACGATATGGATTCACTTACCTTTACGAAGGTAGAGAATGGTTTCGCTGACAAAAACATTGTTTCTGTTTTAACAAAAACGGTATTCACGGACAAGGAAACACTAAAAAAACTCAATAACAAGTATAAGGATAAGCTGGCCAAAAAGGAAAAGGTGCTGTACTGCGAGATTTGCATGACCTTTAATCTGGCAGAAAAAAGCTATGCAGTGACTAATATGGATGTGTTTGGCAGCAAAAAAACATTGCTCCAGCACAGTGAAAAGGAGCTGCAGTTTGTGCCGGTTCCTCAAGGCAGCTTTGCAGAGGCTATGCTGGAAATCTGCCAGCAGGCTGTAGCGAATGATGCGCAGCAACAAGAAGCTGGCAAATAAAATGCTGAGAGTTGATTTTGAAAGGCTAAAAGTACAGATTCAAGAGCATAAAAAAGCAAGCCTGCTTGGTATTTGCGTTATAGGTATTGCAGCGTTTATGGCAGGAAAAAGCCTGCTATTACAGCCAAAGCCTGTGCGCAAGGCTGTTAAACCATTGGTTCACACTATGCAGCTAGTAAAGCAGCCTATGTATCGCAACATAAAGCTTTTTGGTCAGATTAAGCCTGAAGCAAGGATTGATATCGTCAATAAATATGCCGGCGTTATGGAAGCGGTGCATGTAGATTTGGGGCAAAGGGTGGAGACTGGGCAACTGCTGGCCCAGCAAAGGCTGGCCGATGCAGAAGCAGAGGTTCTTAAAACTCAGGCCCGTTTTCAGGAGGCCAGCGCTAATGCTGCGACCTACGATGCCGATTATACGGCCAATATTGTCCGTTATGAGTCGGATTATAAACTAGCCAAGGTGAATGCTGAGCGTTATGAACGTTTGTACAAAATGGGAGCAGTTTCTCAGTATGAACGGGACGCTATGCAGCAAACTATGGTCAACAAAAAGGCTCTGTTTGAGGAACTAGCCATGCAAAGACGGTTTGCCAATAAGCCTTCAACAGTTTATCGTCAGGAGCAGGTCGCAGAGCGGCGTTATCAGGAGTATATGATTGCCCAAAACAAGTATAAGGATATGCTTTTCCATGCGCCACGTTCTGGCATCGTTGTGTATCGCAATGCAGAGGAGGGTGCCTATATGGCCGCTGGCACCAAGCTGCTTAGTATATTGGATGACAGTGGCTATAAGGTGGATTGCGATCTAAATGAGGCCGATGCCAGTGCTGCACCCTTAGGAGCACAGGTGCAGCTTTTAGTAGAGAGTCTAGGAGAGGAATGCCGGGGAACAGTGGTTTATGTAAGCCCCGATCGAAGCAGGGAGAGCAACAAGTTTTATCTGCGAGTGCGCCTTGATGAATGGCCTGCCAGCCTAAAGGCTGGCCTCTTTGCTAGAGGAGAAATGAAGCTTTTGCAAAAGCAGGCTGCTTTGGTGTTGCCAAAAGGGTCCCTGTATGACCGTAACGGCAAATACTATGCCTATGTGCTTAAGGCAGATCAAAAGGTGGAGCAGCGAGCCCTTGTGTTGGGTGTAAGCAATGAGCAGGAGGTAGAGGTCTTAAAGGGCTTGCAGGAGGGTGATCGGGTTATATTGGATAACCTGTCTCGTTTGCGTCCAGGTATGAGTGTGGATGTGGCTGAGGAGGGTAAATAATGAATATTACCCGCTTTTCCATAAAAAGACCCATTGGCATTTGCATGATTTATGCGCTGATTTGCGTTTTGGGCTTTATTAGCTATTTTCGCATTGGTGTGGAGCTGCTGCCAGAAGTGGATTCCCAATATGTGAGCGTTATTGTCAGCTATCCTGGGGCTAGTACAGAATCTGTGGAGCAGCAGGTTACGAAGCCTATCGAGGAGGAGCTAAGCTCTATTTCACATTTTAAGCAAGTGCGTTCGGCAACGAGACCTGGTCGTAGTGAAATATTTGTAGAGTTGGACGCAGATGCAGATGCAGATTTAGTAGCCATCGAGGCAACAAAAAAGGTAAGCCGCATTCGTAAAAGCTTGCCAGATGAGATTAGCGAGCCCGTAGTTTTAAAGCGCTCCAGTGAGGAATACCCTATTATTCAGTTGGCAGTAACAGGACAGGGTGCTTTAGATGATATCTATAGTCTAGCAGATTCTGTTTTTAAAGAGCGCTTGCAGCAGGCCAGTGGCGTGGCCGATGTGGCTGTGTCCGGTGGTAGAGAAAAGGAAATAGCTATAGAAGTGGATAAGGAACGCTTGAATAGCTATGGAATGACCTTGCAGGATGTTATCAGTGCAGTAAAAAAAGAAAATGTTATTGTCTCGTCCGGCTCGGTCTATACGGAAAGCTTGGAGAAAACAGTGCGTATGGATGCCCAGTATAAAGATACAAAGGAAATTGGGCACGTTTTGGTTCGAGGTAACGGGCAGGCTGTGGAGCTTTCCCAGTTAGCTAAAATCACGGCCAAGGATAAGCGCGCCATTGCCTACAGCAGGGTGGATGGTGCGGAGGCAGTATCTTTAGAAATATATAAGGCTAGTGGTGCCAACATTGTGGATACTGCGGAGAGCGTACTAACGCAGCTGGAAAAGCTACGTCAGGCCTATCCTGAATATTTATTCACAGTTGTTTACGACCAGTCCCACTTTGTGAAGGAATCCTTGAGTAACACATTGCACACTCTGTTGGAGGGCTTGGTAACCACAGGACTTGTTTTATTTTTGTTCTTGCGCGGTTGGCGTTCTTCTATGGCTGTTATGATTGCTATTCCCATGTCCTTGATTGCTACCTTTTTCCTAATGTACGTGGCTGGCTTTACCTTTAATATGATGTCCCTCATGGGTATGTCCCTGTGTATCGGTATTCTGGTGGATGATTCTATTGTAGTATTGGAAAATATCCATCGGTATCTGACAATGGGTTATGATGCTGAAACAGCTGCTGAACAGGGGCGTAACGAAATTGGCATGGCCGCTATTGCCATGACCTTGTGTGATGTGGTGGTGTTTTTGCCCATAGCCTTTATGCAAAGCACGACGGGCAAATTTTTCCAGCAGTTTGGCTTGACCATTGTGTTTGCTACCTTAATGTCTCTAGTTGTATCCTTTACGCTGACTCCCATGATGGCGTCAAAATTTTATCGTCATGGCCTGGACGAGCCCCGGGGCAAGCTGTGGGACTGGCTGGATAATTTAGAGGCACAAACCATTGCTCAATATGAAAGGCTGCTTTTATATTGCCTGAGCAAGCCAAAAAAGGTGCTTTTAGCTATTACAGCTAGCTTTGTGGCTTCTATTGCTTTGGTGCCCTTGGGCATCGTAGGCTCGGAGTATATGCCACGCACAGATGAAAGTGCGATACAGGTCAATTTAGAGCTGCCTACTGGCTACAATGCGGATAAAACCAATGTTGCCTTACTGGAGCTTGAGGATTATCTGCAAACTATACCGGAAATAGAGCATTATATGACCAATGTTACCACAACCCAAAGTAATGGTAAAGCTACCTTAAGCCTGTTTGGGCGTTCTGAGCGTAGCAGGGATGTGTGGCAAATTGCCAATGATATTCGCAGCTTTGCCAGAGATAATATGGCTAATGTCAAGCTGCGTGTCAATGAAATCCAATCCTCGGTTACAGGTGTTTCCGGTGGACGTCAGCTGGTGCGCTCTCCGGTGCAGGTGGAGCTTAAGGGCAATAGCATGGAGCAGCTTATTGCAGACGGCCATAAGGTGGAAGAACTCTTGCGTAAGACGAAGGGCTTGAAGGACATCAAAAGCTCCTATGTTCAGGGCATGCCTGAGCTTAAGGTGCAGGTGGATAGGGATAAGCTGCGGTACTATGGTGCTTCAGTCGATCATATTGCCCAATCCTTTAGCGCTGCCATTGGTGGACGCGAGGCTGGCGTGTTAGCTAATGATATTCATAATCGTGGCAATGACACAGATATTTACGTGCGCTTTGCAGGCAGCGACGGCTTTGGCTTGGAGGATGTGAGAAATCTGCCTGTGCGCACCAGTAAAGGTAGTGTCTATTTAGGTGATGTGGCCACAGTTAGTGAGGGCGTAGGCCCCATCACTATAAGACGTGTTAACAAGGAGCGCATTATTAATATCCAGGCTAATTTAACAGATAGACCATTAAATGAGGTCTTGAGTGAACTGAGGAAGAATCTAGACAGCATGGACTTGAAGTGCAGTTATGATTTTGCGGGACAGGCTACCAGTATGAACGATTCCTTTAAAGAAATGGCCATGGCGTTAAGTCTTTCCTTAATCTTGATTTATTTGCTGCTAGCAGTGTTATATGAATCGGTATTTACGCCCTTTATTCGTATGTTTTCACTACCATTGGGCATTATTGGCGGTATTTTTTGTTTGCTTATTACAAGAAACACCATCAATCTATATTCCTTAATCGGCATCTTGGTAATGGATGGCTTAGTGGCAAAAAACGGCACCTTGCTGTTGGATTATACATTGACCTTGATGCACAATGGAAAAAGCGCTAGGGAAGCAGTGATTGAAGCAGGCAAAATAAGGTTAAAGCCTATTTTCATGACGGCCATCACTATGGTCGTTGGTATGCTGCCCACGGCCTTGGCTATGAGCGAGGGCTCAGAAACACGTGTCAGCATGGCTTGGGTTATTATAGGTGGTATGATTAGTTCTACTGTGTTTACATTGCTTGTGCTGCCCATAATTTTTTTATGGCTGGCCAAGCATCATCCTAATAAAATTTGAAGCAAGAGATAGTTTCTTGCTTATTACTTAAGCTTCTATAAAATTAATATTAATTCTTATAAGAAAATAAAATTTATAAGTGGTATTAGAAAAATTAAGAAAAAGTCTTGTCAAAAGTGTAAACTAGTAGTATACTGATAGCATAAAAAATATTAATTATCGATAGGTAAGGAATTTTAATAGAGAAGCTGGGTGTAATTCCCACACGATCCCGTCGCTGTGAAAGGGAGCGACTTCACATGATGTCACTGGCGCAAGCTGGGAAGGCGTGAAGAAGCGATGAACTTAAGTCAGAAGAACTGCCTATCGATTTTACTACTGCTGCGAGCGACAGTAAGGGTGTGGGGATAAGTATCTCTTTGGCCTTTTATTACGCTATGTGGTAAAAGGCCTTTTCTATTGCCTTGCAGCATAGTTTTGGTTGCAATGCAAGTAACATACGGCCATGCAAGATTGGGTATGGGAAAGCATTTCAATAAATTATATTTCTTATCATTTCAAAGGAGTGACTTGAATGGATGTAAAGGTTACTAAAAGCTTATTGATGACAGCCTTGATTACGGGTTCTGTAATGCTTGGCAGTGGTGCTGCATTCGCTGCAGAGAGTGTGGGTGAATTTGCGCTGGATCAAATCGTTGTTACTGCAACAAGAACTGAGAAGCGCGATGTAGATGTTCCTGCAAGTACAACTGTTATCAATTCTAAAGAAATAAAAATAGCAGGATATAAAAATGTATTTGATGTTATTGATAATCAGTTAGGTACAGCCAGCACAGGTTATGGTGATGCAGGACAGTACTTTGGTTTTAGTTCTGGTAGAACAATTGTTAGAGGATTTGACAGAGGTACATTGGTCATGGTTGATGGTGTACCTATGAACTTAAAGAATTATAATAGTGCGGATTCCATTCCGGTGGATTTAGTTGAAAGAGTTGAAATTGTTAAAGGTGCTGCGGGTACATTGTATGGACCGGAAGCTATGGGAGGCGTCGTAAACATTATTACAAAACGGCCCAAAGGTAAGGAGCAGATTAAAGTTAGTGGAACAGTAGGTAACTATTATAAAGATGGCAATATTTCATTAACTAGTGAAAAATTTATGATTAGTGTCGGGAAAGAATACAGTTCAAAGT
>CAMFZA010000106.1 GCA_946002345.1 uncultured Phascolarctobacterium sp.
TGAGTGGACACATCTATTTTGACAGCGGTGGGCAATGATTATGGCTACGACAAGGTCTTTGTGCGCCAGGTGGAGGCACTGGCCCAGGCTGGCGACGTGTTGGTGGGCATTTCCACCAGCGGCAACAGTGCCAACGTGGTGGAGGCTATAGAGCTGGCCAAAACCAAGGGCGTGTACTGCGTGGGCATGACCGCCGCTGGCGGTGGCAAAATGGCCACGCTGTGCGACGAATGCATTGCTGTACCGGCTAAAATCACGGCGCGGGCGCAGGAAATGCATATTTTGATAGGCCACATTCTGTGTGAGCTGGTGGATGGTGAATAATTTGGGCTTAGCTGTAACAACCTTTTTAGCAGAGCAAATTAAAAATGTACGCATTGCCGTTATCGGCGATGTGATGCTGGATAGATATTTTCATGGCGAGGTGAAGCGCATCTCCCCGGAAGCTCCCGTGCCGGTGACGAAAATCAATCGCATCAAATCCGTGCTGGGTGGTGCGGCCAACGTGGCCGCCAATTTGGCCCATTTGGAGTGCCAGGTATTCATGGGCGGCGTAACCGGTGATGACGAAAACCGCGTGCTCCTAGAAAGCCTCATGGACGATGCAGGCATCGACCACAGTGGCTTGGTTAAGAGCCCGCGCCGCAAAACCATCACCAAGCTGCGTGTTTTGGGCGGCAATCAACAAATGCTGCGCCTGGATTTTGAAGAAACAGGGGATTTGTATCCCGAAGAAATAGTACAGCTGCGCCAATGGCTGGCCAAGCTTTTGGATGAGGGCCTGGATGGCATCATCGTCTCCGACTACGCCAAGGGCGTGTGCTCCGACGATTTTTGCCAATGGGTCATCAGCGAGGGCCATGCCTACAACATTCCCGTGCTCATCGACCCTAAGGGCGCCGATTGGACCAAGTATCGCGGCTGTGACTTTATCACGCCCAATCTGAAGGAAATGTGCGAGGCCGCAGGCTGCGTCCGCGACAACGAAGATGGAGCGGTGGTAGAAATGGCACGCACCGCTAAGGACAGGTACCAAATTAAAAACGTGGTGGTTACCCGTAGCGAGCGGGGCATGTCCCTAGTCAATGACAGCGAGGTGTTGCATAGTCCGGCCACGGCCATCGAGGTTTTTGATGTGTCGGGCGCAGGGGACACTGTGGCAGCAACGCTGTTGGCCGGTGTGGCTGGCAAGCTGGAACTGGCGGATGCCATCTATATGGCTAACAGAGCCGCCGGCATCGTGGTGGCTAAGGTGGGCACCTATCCCGTCCATCGGGACGAGCTTTTGAAGGACCTGCTCACGGAGGAGCGCAAGCAGGGCCGTGGCTACAGAACACTGAGCTGGCAGGAGATCGCATCTCTCGCCGCAACCTGGAAGGCCTGTGGCGAAAAAATCGTCTTTACTAATGGTTGTTTTGACATTTTGCATGTGGGCCATGTGACCTATTTGGAAAAGGCTCGCAATTTAGGCAAGCATTTAATCGTGGGCCTGAATACGGATGCCTCTGTGCGCCGCCTGAAGGGCGAAACTCGTCCCTTGGTGCATGAGCTGGACCGGGCAAGAGTTTTG
Organism: uncultured Phascolarctobacterium sp.; assembly: GCA_946002345.1. Lineage (GTDB taxonomy): Bacteria > Bacillota > Negativicutes > Acidaminococcales > Acidaminococcaceae > Phascolarctobacterium_A. The sequence goes on from CAMFZA010000106.1 coordinate 1,571, forward strand.
GCAGCCTTGGCTTGCGTGGATGCGGTGGTGCTCTTTGATCAGGATACACCCACAGAGTTAATCGAAAAAATTCGTCCTGATATTTTGGTCAAGGGCGGTGATTACACGCCGGACCAGGTGGCAGGCCGTGAATATGCAGGCGAAGTGCGCATTATTGAATTCGAGGATGGCTACTCCACCACTGGAGTAGTGGAAAAAATTGCCAAAATGGTTAAGGAGGGCAAATTATGATTATTGTAACTGGTGGCGCCGGTTTTATCGGCAGTAATATTGTTAAGGGCCTTAATGACCGTGGTATTGATGATATTTTAGTGGTTGACAACCTGACTAATATGGTGAAATTCAAAAATATCCAAGGCCTGAAGGTCCATGATTATATGGATAAATATGCCTTTATGGATGCTTTAAAGGAGGGCAAATTCAATCATGAAAAAATTGACGTTATTTTCCACGAGGGTGCTTGTTCCGATACCATGGAATATAACGGCAAATACATGATGGAGAATAATTTTGAGTATACTAAGAATGTGCTGCATTTCTGTCTGGATAGAAAAATCCAAATGATGTATGCCTCCTCTGCCTCCACCTATGGCAGTGGCGCTCATGGCTTTCGGGAGGAGCCTGCCTGCGAGGAAGCGCTGAATGTGTATGCCTTCTCCAAGCTTTTCTTTGATAACTATCTGCGGCGTCTGCTGCCCACGGCTCAAAGCCAGGTGGTAGGTCTGCGTTATTTCAATGTTTACGGTCCTCAGGAGAACCACAAGGGCAAAATGGCTTCCATGATTTTCCAAATGTACAACCAATGGAAGGCTGAGCACAAGGTGCGTCTTTTTGGCGAATATGATGGCTATGGCCCCGGCGAGCAAACTCGCGACTTTATCTACGTGAAGGATGTAGTGAAGGTTAACTTCTATTTCTGGGAGCATCCGGAAATCAGCGGTATCTTTAACTGTGGCACCGGTCATGCTCATCCCTTCAACACCTGCGCCAAGGCTGTGCTGAACCATTTTGGCAGCGGCGAGCTGGAATATGTACCCTTCCCCGAGGTGCTCAAAGGTAAATATCAAAGCTTTACCGAGGCTGATGCTAGCAATCTGTTGGCTGCAGGCTATGACGGGGGCTTTACTCCCATTGAAGAGGCTGCCGAGGAATATTGCCAGCTCTTAGATAAGACCGGCGGTTATTATGTCTATGAAAGATAAGGCCGTTTTTTTCGATCGTGACGGCGTCCTCAATGTGGACGTGGATTATTTGTATAAAATCAGCGATTTGCGCTGGGTGGAGGGAGCACGGGAGGCCGTGGCTTATCTGACCCAGGCTGGTTATAAAATTTTCGTGGTTACCAATCAAAGCGGTATTGCGCGGGGTTATTACACTGTGGCCCAAATGCAGGAGCTGCACGACTTTATGCAGCGGGAAATTGAGGCCAGAGGCGGCAAAATCTCAAAATTTTATTACTGCCCCCATCACAAGGAGGGCAAGGTGGCGGAATACGCCAAGGATTGCGACTGCCGCAAGCCCAAGCCTGGCATGCTGCTGCAAGCTTTTGGGGAGTACGACCTGGACAAGGAGCAGTGCTTCCTTATCGGCGACGGCAAGCGGGACGTGGAGGCGGCCGAGGCCGCCGGCATTCGAGGCTACCTTTTCAAAGGTGGCAATCTATTGGAATTTGTAGAGAATATATTAGAATATAATTAAGGCACGTCAGAGGGTAGTAGATGCGAGCAAAGTCGACGACGGCGTATGAGTAATACTCCTAGGAGACTTTGTGAAGCAGATGCTGCCCTATGGCGCGGCTGGGAAGTACGACTATGGAATATAAGAATATTTTACTTATCAAAATGAGCTCCCTGGGCGACATATTGCACACCCTGCCCTTTGCGGCAGCGCTGCGCCAGCGCTTTCCTCAGGCCAGGATTACCTGGCTGGTGCACCCCCAATTTGCGGGCTTTGTGCCGGACGCACCGGTCATCGACGAGGTGCTGTATTTCGACAAGGTAAAATTTAATAAGCTGGGCTTACTGGATAAGCTAAAATATTTTCGCGAAATGAAGGCGCTCCTGCATAGCAAGCACTTTGATTTAGTCATCGACATGCAGGGCCTTTTCAAGAGCGCCGTGCTAGCTGCCATGAGCGGCTGCAGTAACCGCATTGGTTATTGTGAAATGCGGGAGGGCAGCGGCCTTATCAGCCGCGCTATCACCGGTACCCACAGCAAGGACCACGTTATTGAGCGCTATTTGGATGTGGCCCGCTATTTGGGAGCTAAAGTAGACACCTTGGACGATGTGCAATTTCCCATGCCGGATTTGAGCAAGGAAAGGGCCAGCGTTAGGAGTAAGCTGGCAGAGCTGGGCTGGAACGGTGGCGACTACGTGGTTATCGTGCCGGGAGCACGCTGGTGGACCAAGGAATGGCCCGTGGAGCATTATGTGGCCTTGGCCCAAAGGCTGGTGGCTGAAGGCATCAGCGTGGTATTGGCTGGGGGGCCTGATGATGTGCCCAAGGGTCGGCGTATTGCAGAGCAGTGCGCTAGCAAGCTGGTGTTGGACATGACGGGCAAAACCTCCCTGCGGGAGTTGGCTGCCCTCATCAAGGATTGTAGCTTTTACATCAGCGGGGATACTGGTCCCTTACATTTTGCCGCTGCTCTGAAAAAGCCTCTGGTGGCTATGTATGGTCCCACCAAGGCGGATAGAACTGGTCCCTACGGTAGCAAAAACTCCGAGGTTATTCTCTCCCCAGCAGCCTGTGCAGGCTGTCTCAAAAAGAATTGCCAAAACTGGCATTGTATGCACGACATTACGCCGAACATGGTATACGAAATTTATCGAAAAAAGGTGAAGGCTCATGGCTAAAGCAGTAGCATTAAATGGCAAAAGAATATTAGTTACATTTTTGATGCATTTGGGGGATTTAACTCTGACCACTCCCTTCATCCATGCTTTGCGTAAGGCTGCACCTGATGCCCATATCACCTTTTTGGCGGATGAAAAGCTGAAGGATGTGGTGCTGCACAATCCCTATCTTGATGAGGTTATTACCATTGATAAAAAGGGTCGGGACAACAGCCTGTTAGCTTTGGCGGCCTGCGCAAGACGTCTCAGCAAGATGGATTTTGATGTGCTCATTAACCTGCATCCCAACGAGCGTTGCTCCTTTATATGTGCTATGACCAAGGTCAAGGAGCGTTGTGGCACCACCCACACCATGTTCAAGCCTGTGTGGGATGTGTTCACCCCCTTGAACCGTAAAATCCATGCGGCAGATATGTATCTTGATGTTTTGACTCAATTGGGCGTCAAGAATTTGGAGCATAATGGACTGGAAATCTACCCCAGCGAGGAGCACCTAGCTCATGCAGAAGAGTTTTGGCGGGACCATGGTGTTTTTGGCAGCGATAAGCTGGTTGGCTTCAATATTGGCAGTGCCGTGGTAACCAAGCGATGGGCGCCGGAGCGCTTTGCCCAGGTAGCTGACACGCTGGCAGCCAAGGGCTACAAGCCCGTCTTCTTTGGTGGCACCATGGACGAGGATATGGTGCAGGAGGCTGTGAGCTACATGAAGACTACACCAGTGGTGGCTACGGGTAATTTTACCATCGGTGGCCTGGCGGCTGCCATGCGCCGTTGCAGCCTGATTATCACCAATGATAGTGGTCCCATGCATGTGGCCATTAGCCAAAAGGTGCCCATTGTGGCCATGTATGGACCTTCCAGCCCCAAGCTGTACGGACCCTATACTAAGGATGCCACCATTGTTACTGCTGTGCCGCCCTGCCCTGGCTGCGCTGACGGCATGAAGCATAAATGCAGTGACATGCAGTGCATGACCCGCCTGACAGTGGAGCAGGTTGTGGCGGCCGCAGAGGCCATGCTGGCTAAAAATCAAGCTTGAGAAGGGAAGTTGTTTTGATGCCCACTAATTTGACCATTATTGTAACAGGTGGCGCCGGCTTCATCGGCTCCAACTTTATCTTCCATATGCTGGATAAGTATCCCGCTTATCGCATAATTTGCTTGGATAAATTGACCTACGCCGGCAATCTTTCTACCCTGGCCAGCGTCATGGATAAGCCCAACTTTCGCTTTGTGAAGGCGGATATTTGCGATAGGGAGGCTGTGTACCAGCTTTTTGAGGAGGAGCATCCCCATATGGTGGTGAATTTTGCCGCCGAAAGCCATGTGGACCGCTCCATTGAAGACCCTGGCATTTTCTTAGAGACTAACATTAAAGGTACTGCAGTACTTATGGATGCCTGCCGCAAATATGGTATCATGCGTTATCATCAGGTTTCTACGGACGAGGTATACGGCGATTTGCCCTTGGATAGACCGGACCTGTTCTTCACCGAGGAAACGCCCATCCACACCAGCAGCCCCTATTCCTCTTCCAAGGCCGGTGCTGATTTGCTGGTAATGGCTTACCATCGTACCTATGGCCTACCTGTGACTATTTCTCGCTGCAGCAATAATTATGGTCCGTATCATTTCCCGGAAAAGCTTATTCCCTTGATGATTGCTAATGCACTAGCCGACAAGCCGTTACCTGTATATGGCGAAGGCATTAATGGGGGGGATAGGCTCTAAGTGGCGGCACACCCCGCGGCCAGCGAGGTGGTTGTTCTGTCGGGC
>CAMFZA010000107.1 GCA_946002345.1 uncultured Phascolarctobacterium sp.
GGCGGATTCTGCCTTGGCTAGCAGGATTGGAGTAGATATGCTGCTGGCGGAAACCCTGGCTTCCTTAAAAAACAGGAAATTTGAGAATTTTGCCTTGGAAAGCTATGCTTACAAGCTGGACTTTGCTCCTAACAGGGTTCAGACTGTTATTACCGGTCGCAGCAAGCTGTTCAAGGAGTTTACCTATGATAATTTACTGCAGCTTGATTTGAGCAAAAATGCTGGAAGCTTGCTTTTACATGCTCATAAGCCTAATTTGCCTGCTTCCGAGGAGCTGCACAAAAGCCTGCGTGCTTGGCAGTTCTAAGGATTTGCTTTATAAAAACAATATTTAACTTCATAACAAAGGCCTGCTCCTGCTTTACTAGCAGTGTGCAGGCTTTTTATTTGCTACTCACAATATGCTATACTATTAAAATATACATGTATACAATTACCCTGCCTATTGTCTGAATAATCTACCTGTGTTACAATATTGCACGTGGTCTCCTAGGGAGTAGGGACCTAAATTTGATTTCTGCAAAAATTAGAGAGGGGCTTATGTACACATGTTAGATTTTTTAAATGCTTTTGATGCTTTAGTCTGGGGTCCGCCCTTAATGATTTTGTTAATTGGCACAGGCATCTTGCTCACTGTTCGTTTAGGCCTGCTGCAAATTATGAAGCTGCCTAAGGCACTGCAATTGATTTTTGCCGCTCGAAGCAATGGTAGTGGCGATGTAAGTAGCTTTCAGGCTCTGTGTACTGCCTTAGCAGCTACAGTAGGTACTGGTAACATTGTAGGCGTAGCTACCGCTGTGAAGGCCGGTGGCCCCGGTGCTCTGTTTTGGATGTGGATTGCGGCCTTTTTTGGCATGGCTACCAAGTATGCTGAAGGTGTGTTGGCTGTAAAATACCGCAAGGTGGATGACAACGGCAATATTTCCGGTGGTCCCATGTACTATATTGAACAGGGTCTTGGCAAAAAGTATAAGCCCTTGGCAGTGATGTTTGCTATTTTCGGTGTGATGACAGCCAGCCTTGGCAGTGGCACATTCACCCAGGTAAATGCCATTACCTCCATTGTCAATGTATCCTTTGATCTACCCCTAGTTTATACTGCTGCTGTACTCACACTGCTGGTGGCTATTATTACCATTGGCGGCCTGCAGTCCATCGCTAAGGTGGCCAGCAAAATCGTGCCCTTTATGGCAGTGGTATACGTAATCAGTGCGATATCCGTGCTGGTTTATTATGTGGATGTGCTACCTGCTGCGATTAAACTGGTTCTTAACAGTGCCTTTACTACTACTGCAGCTCAGGGTGGCTTTTTGGGTGCTACCATCATGGTGGCTATTCGTAGCGGTATTGCTCGTGGCATTTATTCTAACGAAGCAGGCCTGGGCTCCGCACCTATTGTGGCTGCTGCTGCCAAAACCAAATGGCCGGCGGAGCAGGGATTGGTTTCTATGACTGGCACCTTTATCGATACCATTATCATTTGTACCATGACCGGCCTAACACTGATCGTCAGCGGCGTGTGGTGTGGGGATGTGAATGGTGCAGCCATGACGGAGGCTGCCTTTGCCAGTGCCTTCCCGAGTATTGCTAAATATATGCTGACCTTTGGTCTGGTGCTCTTTGCCTTTAGCACCATTATTGGCTGGAGCTATTATGGAGAACGCTGCTGTGAATATCTCTTTGGTGTAAAGGGCATTATGCCGTACCGTATTTGCTACATTGTTTTGGTAGGCTTGGGTGTGTTCCTAAAGCTGGAGACCATTTGGGTTATTGCTGATATTGTTAATGGTCTCATGGCAATACCAAACCTGATTGCCCTGCTAGGCTTGAGTGGAGTGGTGGTAGCCGAAACAAAGCTTTACTTTGAGCATTGGGAAAGGGTTCACGAGCGAAGAAAAAGTATGGACGATGCTAGCCCCAGTGAACTGAATGCTTAATAAGTTTATAACAATAAAATATAAGTAAGCATCTTTAAATATTTAAGAAGATGAAGGATAGGTTCTGTTTACAACTGAAGAAGTAGAAGAAGTGTGAGCGCACCGCCGGTACAATTTGCATTGCCGGCGGTTTTTTTATTTCTATAAAACTATGATTAAACATGATCTAATTGCTAATGATGATGTAGGTACGCTAAGATTAATGGTGCTCATGAATATGTCAAATAAACTTATCTTATCACATAGTTCTGCAATCGATTTGCCATTGATAAATGTTGCAATCAATATTTCCTTTAAACCATACTTTGTGAAATGTAAATACTGTAAACGGAGATATTTTATTTGCTTTTTGTGATTTTGTTGGTGTATAATTAAGTTGGATTATTATGATTATATCTATAAATGGTTTAAGGTGTTTTTCATAAGGAGCGCAATCATGAGCATTAAAAGGAAAGCATTACGAAGCGAAAATCGAGCTACCAGGAATAAGGGTGGCAGAATAAATATTTCTCTTAAAGAAAGATTGCTTAGGGGGTTACTGGCTATAGGCTTTACCATGGCTCCTTGGGCTGTGCCCTCGGCCTATGCGGATATTGTCAGATAATAGGTATGCTTGAATGCAGAAGTAAACGCAACTTAGGTCAAAAAGTCAATGGGGCTGCATCACGACATTTTTTGAGAGAGTTCTTCTTCAAAAAAATCATCTCTTAAAATCGTTTCTGAGCGATTTTTTTGAGGTTACTCATATAGAATCATGGACCAATATTGTATCGCGCTCATAAAATGAGCATTTTGTCAAGTTTTGGACCTAGGGTAGGGCATAGCAAAGCTAGGGTGTCGCTTGTCCCAGTTGCAATTAGACTTGCGACCCCTCCGCACTTCCCATTAAGAGGTATATGTACACTTTTTTATTTAAATACTAAATGTTAACAGAAGCCGGAGAATTACATACTCTCCGGCTTAAACTTATACTATTTGAATAATTTTGGCGTAAGGATTATCTCATCCGGAGGAATTTCTTCCATATGCATTACTTTCATAAGCTTCTTCATATCAGAGTTGCCATGCTTAATCTCTTCCTTAAGCAATTCATAAGGGCTTTTGCCACCAAAGATTTCACGCTTAACACTGTTAATATGATTCATTAAAAGGGTTATATCTTCGCTTGTAAACGGCCCAAGACTTGTTCCTTTAGGAATGGCATATCTAATAAACTCATGGTTCTTCTCAGCGCAACCTTTTTGCCAACTTGCCATAGGATCACAATAGTAAACCTTAGTGCGAATCTCATTATCTTTAGTATATTCGAGGTTTACGTTATCCTTGAACTCACCACCATTGTCGGTTAGAAAGATTTTAAATACTTTTCTGAAGCAGGCAAGACCTAATTCATGCTCCAAATACCTAAAAATGTTAACCACAGAAGAGGCTTTACCATCCGACAATAGAAACAGCAGCATAAGGTTATTACGCCTAAAAGTCATAGTAAGAAGACGCTTTCTAGATGATTTTGTGCCAAGAACAGTATCCATTTCTACCACATCAGAGTCATCATCAAACTCTAGGAGGTATTCCTTAAAATCACTGTATTTGCGCCCAATAAGATAAGCTTGGACTGCATATCCAGAAAGGTCCTTTTTTCTAGGCTTTCTTCTTTGTTTGTAGCCAACTTTACGCCGTAAGTCTATGTTCTTTATTGAGAAAAAACCTTTTTCAATATAGTTATATATGGTTCTAATAGATACAGGTATTTCATCCTTATGTTGGGCCATAATATGAATTAAAGGTTGACCTTTATTAATTAAAGGAGAAATTAGCTTATCAAGGCGCTTTATATCAGCTTCAGTTAAGCGAGTTGCATTTCTAGTTCTAGAACGATTATATTTACTACGTTTATCAGCTTCAACTGCTGAATAGAAGTATTTGTTTTTAATACACCTATCCTTAGCTTTACAATTGTTGCATACATAAGGAGGCTTTGTCAGTTCTAAGCATTCTATGGCAAGATACTTTTTACATTTAGAGTGACAAAACCCAGGATAGTTCATTTTTTTACAGCTACGACATAGATAATTACAACGATTATCTCCACACACATGTTGTAGAGTGCATTCTGAAACGTGAATACAATCATTACCAAATTTATACTGTGTAGATTGGTCATCTCTGTTTCTCAAAATTTCCCTTGAGATTGTAGCTTTGTCTCGAGAGATAGATTTAGCTATTGAACTGAGAGAAGAGCCTTTCATAATACCACTTTCAATTGCTAATCTATCACTAAAATCTAGTGGTGCAGCCATGTTACTCCTTTCTGACAGACCGTTAGTATAGTGAAGACCCGGTTTTAAGCTGCCAAACTAATCGTAACATTGGTTTTACATTTTAATCAAAGCAAAGTAGGTGGTAATTTAAAAAAGAGCACACTAATAGAATGGTTGCAGATAATTGTAAATTAGCTTAAGCAATATTTGCAACCAGTTATAACGAAGCTCTTCCCTGAAACTGAGTAACAAGCTATTAGATAGCACGAGCTTAAGAATGTTATCTGGGATGAGAGACCAGCGAGTGCGTATTGTAACAAATAGAAGCTTTCTAATCTCGTATAGCCATGACTTCCAACGTTTAATAGAGTCGGTAGAAGGATAATCCTCGGACTCTTCATCAAAAGGGTTCACAATGCCTTCTAAAGCTCCCTCAATGACCTCGGTTGCATAATGTTTATAGGGAGATAGACAGTCAGGTAGCTCATTATGCAGTGCATGGCAGCAAGGGCATAATAATCTCCTTATCTTTAAGACCTTAACTATACCGCCCTCAAGCTTCATATTACGAAATTTGTAGTCGTAATGTTTAAGGTGAGAGCCACAAATAGGACACACTGGATCAGGCTCGTTACTCCTACAGAAAAACCCCAAGGTATTTATTGAAGACAAGTGTGTAATTTGATATAATTAACATGGTGATACACCATTAGATCTCAGAGAAGAAAATCCGCCAAGATAGAGCTACTCTGAGATCTTCCTTTCATTAAAATTGATTAAATTTATTATAGAGTAAGTAAGAAGAACTAGTCAAATACATAACGACATTGGCTCTTGAATTATAATAAATATGATTCAGAAATTACAATAATCATTTCTGCAGAAGTAGTTTCAACCGATGTGAAGAGGTAAATGCAACCACTTTTAGAAAAAGGGTTGCAACTATTGATTCATTTAATGAGATAATAGGTATTAGATACAGATTGACCTTGCAAGACCAGTATAGCAAATTTAACATAATATATATTATCGGACGTAAAAACTACAATTATTTTTCCGCACTTCTGTTTGACGAAATTAGTTTTATCTGTTATAATAATACTAAGGTATTTCTAAACATATGATTGGAGGTCTGGATTATGGGTCGTAGAAAAGCTCTTCCCCCTGATTTTGATGGCAACTATACCGAAGACATGCTCTCCGAGCGTCAACGCAATATTTTAAAATTTGTTCGTGATTTTATCAATCATAAAGGTTATCCGCCTGCAGTTCGTGAGATTGGTACTGCAGTTGGCTTGTCCTCCAGTGCTAGCGTTCATAATCACTTAAAGAAGCTGCAGGAATATGGTTTTATTCAACGTGATGCTGCTAAGCCTCGTGCTTTGGAGCTCATGAGTGAAAGCGATGCTTGGAGAAATAAATTACTGGTTCCGGTACCGTTAGTTGGTAAGGTTACTGCAGGTGTGCCTATTTTGGCTGTTGAAAATATTGAAGAAACCTATCCGATTCCTCGTGATTTGATTGGCTGTGATGATGATGTTTTCATGCTTTCTGTTTGTGGTGACAGCATGATTAACGCTGGTATTCTTGATCACGACTATATTATCGCTCGTAAGCAAAACTTTGCTAATAATGGTGATATCGTTGTTGCTTTAATTGATGGTGAAGAAACTACTGTTAAGCGTTACTTTCGTGAGCTGCGCAGTGTACGTCTGCAACCTGAAAACGATAAGTATCAACCTATAGTTGGCTCTGATAACATTCAGGTTTTGGGCAAAGTAATTTCTGTTTTCCGCATGCTATAAAACAAAGCATCATGATTGATGTTATAACGATGTTGATTTGATGTCACTTTTGCGTCAAAACAAGCATAAGCAGCTCTTCTAGGGCTGCTTTTCTTGCTATTCAGCCTAAAATCAGTTACAATATACTTAGTTTA
>CAMFZA010000108.1 GCA_946002345.1 uncultured Phascolarctobacterium sp.
ACTATTGACCTTTCTGTTCCTTTATCCCATTTCTCGTATCTCAAGGGCATCACCAGCCGTATGGGCCTGATTTTGGACGTATCTCCTCGCAATTTGGAAAAGGTGCTGTATTTTGCCAGCTACATTGTTTTGGATGCAGGCGATACTCCGCTGACCAAAAAGCAGCTGCTGACTGAGGCTGAATATGTAGAAGCACGCGATAAATATGGCGATGGCTTCCGCGTGGGTATGGGTGCTCAGGCAGTGAAGGAGCTGCTGGAGGAAATTGACCTAGAGGCTTTGACCAATGAGCTGCGTGCGGAGATGAAGGATGCTAGCAACCAACGTAAGGTGCGCGTAGTGCGCCGTTTGGAGGTTTGCGAGGCCTTCCTGAAGTCCGGCAACCGTCCTGAATGGATGATTATGGATGTAGTACCCGTTATTCCTCCCGAGCTGCGCCCCATGGTACAGCTGGATGGTGGTCGCTTTGCTACCTCCGACTTGAACGATTTGTATCGTCGTGTAATTAACCGTAACAACCGTCTGAAACGCCTGCTGGAGCTCCATGCTCCTGACATCATCGTGCGTAATGAAAAGCGCATGCTGCAAGAGGCTGTGGACGCTTTAATCGATAATGGTCGTCGTGGCCGTCCTGTAACTGGCCCCGGCAACCGTCCCTTGAAGTCCCTGTCCGATATGCTGAAGGGCAAGCAGGGTCGTTTCCGTCAAAACCTTTTGGGTAAACGTGTTGACTATTCTGGCCGTTCCGTAATCGTAGTGGGCCCTGAACTGAAAATGCATCAATGCGGCCTGCCCAAGGAAATGGCATTGGAGCTGTTCAAGCCCTTCGTTATGAAGCGCCTGGTTGCTAGCGGGATTGCTACTAACATCAAGAGCGCAAAACGCAAGGTTGAGCGTGCTGAGGCCGAGGTATGGGATATTCTGGAGGATGTTATTAAAGAGCATCCCGTGCTCTTGAACCGTGCACCGACTCTGCACAGACTGGGCATTCAAGCCTTTGAGCCTATTTTGTCCGAGGGCCGTGCTATTAAGCTGCATCCTTTGGTATGTACCGCTTATAACGCCGACTTCGACGGTGACCAGATGGCAGTCCATCTGCCCCTGTCCGTGGAGGCTCAGGCTGAAGCACGTATGCTGATGATGTCTGTAAACAACATCCTTGCTCCTAAGGATGGCAAGCCTGTTGCTGTTCCTTCCCAGGATATGGTTTTGGGTGCGTATTACCTGACCATCGTGAAGGAAGGCGCTATGGGCGAGGGCAAACGCTTTAGCAGCACTGACGAAGCACAATTGGCATATTTCCACCATGCAGTTGCTCTGCAGGCTGAAATTAAAGTATACATTCCCAATAGCGAAATTTTTGAAGAGCCTAAGAATGAAGGCGTATCCTTGGTTACCACCACCGTTGGTAACATCATCTTCAACAGCGAGCTGCCCTTGGAAATGCGTTATTTCCACAAGGAAAAGGATGCTAACGGCAACGAAGAATGGCATCTGGGCAAGCTGATTGACAAGAAGGAATTGGGCAAGCTGGTCGCCAAGGCACACAAGCTGTTTGGCAATCTGCGTACTGCAGAAATTCTGGATATTGTTAAGAAGATGGGCTATAACAACGCTTGCAAATCCGGTATTTCTATCGCTGCCTCCGATATTAAGATTCCTGCTGCTAAGCAGGCCATTTTGGACGCAACTGAAAAAGAGGTTGATAAGGCTGAGCGTATGTTCCGTCGTGGCTTGATGACTGATGAAGAGCGTTACAAGAAGGTCTGCGACCTTTGGGAAGCAGCTACCGATAAGGTAACCGACGTTTTGATGAAGTCCACCATGGATAAGTTTAACTCCGTGGCTATGATGGCTGATTCCGGTGCCCGTGGTAACAAGCAACAGATTCGTCAGCTGGCTGGTATGCGCGGTTTGATGGCAGACCCCTCTGGTCGTATCATCGACCGTCCTATTAAATCTAACTTCCGTGAAGGCCTGACCATTTTGGAATACTTCATTTCCTCCCATGGTGCCCGCAAAGGCTTGGCCGACACCGCATTGCGTACTGCGGACTCCGGTTATTTGACCCGTCGTCTGGTAGACGGTGCTCAGGATGTTATCGTGCGTGAGGACGATTGCGACATCGTGGGCATGAATTTGGTGAAGGAGCGCAACCGCTTGAGCAAGGCAGTTTTAGGCTCCAGTCAAAACAAGATTCGTGATCGCATTATGGGCCGCACTCTGGCTAGTGGTGTGTTGGATGCAGCCGGCAATTTGATTGCTGAAGCTGATACCAACTTAACCCCCGAGCTGTTTGCTAAGCTCAATGATGCTAAGATTGAAGAAATCAACCTTTACTCCTCCGAGGATATGAACGGTGAAGATACAGAAAAGGTTCGCATCAATATTAGTGATGAATTCGCACACAAGGTGCTGAAGGAAGCTATGATGCACAGCTTTGCCAACAAAGAGGTTGCAGATGATATTGTGAATGCAGCAGGTGAGGTGCTGGCAGCAGCTGGCTCTATCGTGACCGAAGCAACCATTGATGCTATTTTGTCTGATGGCACTGTGAAGGAAATGCGCATTCGCAACAACGATATTGCCGGCATTGAGGTTGAGGCAATCGTTGAAGGTAAAAAAGAGAAAACTGTTATCGAAACCCTCTTTGACCGTATTATTGGTCGTAACCTGGCTGAAGATATTGAGGATGAAAATGGCAACGTACTCTATCATATCAACGATTATGTTACCGAAGCTATGGCTGAGCGCATTTGCCAGTTGCGTACCAAGGTTAAGATTCGCAGCGTATTGACCTGTAAGGCTAAATACGGCGTTTGCCGTAAGTGCTATGGTCGCAACCTGGCTACCGGCAAGAACGTTGACGTTGGCGAAGCAGTTGGTACCATCTCTGCTCAATCCATCGGCGAACCCGGTACCCAGCTGACCATGCGTACCTTCCACACCGGCGGTGTTGCAGGTGCTGACGATATTACCCAAGGTCTGCCCCGTGTTGAAGAATTGTTCGAAGCACGCAAGCCGAAGCATCCTGGTCTGTTGACCGAAAATGCTGGTACTGTACACATCATCGAGGAAAATGGTAGCCGCAAGGTTATTGTTACCGGTGAAGATGGTCTGGGCCAAGAATATGCGATTCCTTATGGTGCAAAATTGGCAGTTACTGAGGGCGAAGAGCTCGCTAAGGGCGAGCGCCTCACTGAAGGCTCCCTCAATCCCCACGATGTTCTGCGTATCAGCGGCGTGAAGGCAACCCAGCACTATCTGGTTTCTCAGGTTGTTGGCGTTTACAAGTCTCAGGGCGTAGATATCAACAGTAAACATATCGAGGTAATGGTACGCCAGATGATGCGTAAGGTTCGCATTGACGAATCCGGTGACACCACCATGCTGCCGGGCGAATATGTGGACGTGGCAGAATTCGAAGAGCAGAATACTGCCATGATCGAGGCTGGCAAGGAGCCCGCTGAAGGTCATCCTATCCTGTTGGGTATTACCAAGGCTTCCTTGGCTACCGATTCCTTCCTGTCCGCTGCTTCCTTCCAGGAGACCACCCGCGTGCTCACCGATGCTGCTATCAAGGGCAAGGTGGATCCGCTGCTGGGCTTAAAGGAAAACGTAATCATCGGCAAGCTGATTCCTGCTGGTACTGGCATGGGCCGTTATCGTGATGTCAAAGTAAAATATAATGTTAAGCAAGAGGAAGAAAAGCCTGCTGAGCAAGCTGCAGAAGCTGCAAGCGAAGCTCCGGCTCAGGAATAATTACCTGTAATTGCCTAACTAAGCGCTCCATGGCTTCCGCTTTGGAGCGCTTTTCTTTATCAATGGGCCGGCATTTTGAAGGAGATAATTATGCATTTTACATTTTGCCCCCACTGTGGCGCGAGACTTGGCAGCGTGCCCTTTGGTGATGATGGTCGTGTGCCCTGGTGCAAGGCCTGCCATAAGCCATTCTTTGATATTTTCCCCGTAGTAGCCATTACTATGGTGGTCAACGAGGAAGAGGAAGTGGCACTGCTTAAGCCTAAGTATATGTCCGAGCAATATTATAATTTTGTTTCCGGTTATGTGCAGCCGGGGGAAGCGGCAGAGCTCTGTGCTGCCCGTGAGGTGCAGGAGGAGATTGGCCTGCAGGCCCGGGACGTACATTTTGTGTGTAGCCACTGGGAAAGTGAGCAACAGATGCTGCTTTTAGGCTTTGCGGCTCGGGCCACCAAAGGGAGTTTTACTCTGTCCGAGGAAATCAATGCTGCCAAGTGGGTACCTGTTGCCCAAGCTTTAGACTTAGTTTATCCTGAGGGCAATATTGCCCATACCCTGCTGGTGCAATACTTGCATCAGTGAGTTAGGCCACTGCAGATATTTGAGGAGAAGATTTGATGCTGATAAAAAAATATGATGCTCCCTGCCGGGTAGGTTATGTGCCTTCACCCTATGAGCCTGATGAGGACGGCGTGATGGATGTTGGCTATCTAACGGGAACCATGAGTGATGGACGTCCCTTTCGCCTGGAATGCTGGCGCATGGAGGAAATGCTAATGCTGACGGTGCTCTTTTCCAGTCAGGGCTTGAGTGCTTATAGTCGCGCTGATATGCCCTTGCTTTTAGAGGGTGAGGAAATATTGCGCTTTGTGGGCACTGGCAAGCCAAAATTGCAGGCCGCGCAAACTACGGATGATGTGGGACAAAACATGTGGGCCCTCAATCTCATGTTGGCCAATAACAAGGGTACCTACGCAGAGCTTTTGGTGCAGCTCCATAGCTATAGATTATAAATCCACCTGCATAGAAAACACAAATGTACTGATTTTTTATCATACCTGAAACATGATGGAAAAGAATGTTCGCTATAAAAGCGGAGTGGCAAGGGCTGCTCCGCTTTTACTGTCACTGATAAATTCAGTTTAAATAGCTAGTACTTGGGAATTTTTTCTGTGATTTGATGTATTAAGACAGGTTTCAGTTTTCAGTGTTATACTACAAAATGGTATAATATTAGTGGAGGAATAGCTTATGAAAATTCTCTTGGCTGAAGACGATTTAAACTTGGGCAAGCTCATGAGCATGCTTTTGAAAAAACAAAATATCCTCACTACCTGGGTTCAGGATGGGGAGGAGGCATATAATAAGGTCTATGCTGATGGCTTTGATGTGCTGGTGTTGGATTGGATGATGCCTAAGCTTAGCGGAGTGGAGCTATGCGCGCGGCTGCGGGGAGAAGAATATCAGGGGAAGATTATGCTGCTTACGGCCAAGGATACTGTGGCTGACAAGGTTATGGGGCTTAACGCCGGGGCGGATGACTATCTGGTGAAGCCCTTTGCCATGGAGGAGCTGGTGGCACGTCTGCACGCTCTCTGCCGGCGACAGGAAAGCTATGTGGTCAATAATCTTACCTATGGTGATTATGTGCTGGAGGCCAGCACCTATTGCCTGGCCTATGGTGAAAAAAGGGTGGAGCTGCGTCCTCGGGAGTATAAACTGCTGGAGCTTTTGCTGCGCAATAAGGGTCAGGTTATGCCTCGCACCGTTCTTCAGGATCGGATATGGGGCATTGATAGCGATGTGACAGAAAACAATCTGGATGTGCACATCAGACTGCTGCGGAAAAAAATTGCCAGCCTTAATAACGAGGAGCTGATTAAAACATTGCGCGGAGTAGGGTATTATGTGGAGTGATGTTTTTGAAGGTCTTCGGCGGCGCATGACTTGTATTTATGCGGGTATTTTTGGTCTGCTGATTTTGGTCATTGTTTGTGCTGCCTATGGTTTCATTTGGTGGAATGTGCTCCAGCACGAAAAGGAAGAGCTGGTGGATAATATTTACCACGAGGCTGAGGAATGGGTGGAAAGCGGCGAGGAACCCTGCTCTACGGTTTCCATCCGTAAGGGCAGCATGTTGGTCTATTTTGTGAAAACGGATAATAAAACGGTGATTTTGGACCAGCTGGGGGAGGGGATGGTGCGTGCCGGCCTCCTGAAGCATCGTAACGATTGGCCCCAAAAGCTAGATACTGCTCGCATGTTGGATAATCGTATTTATGACGAAAGGGGTAAATCCCATCGCTATTTGGCTGCTGTGGCACCGGTATGGCGGGAGGATAAGGTCGAAGGTCATTTGTACATGTTCAA
>CAMFZA010000109.1 GCA_946002345.1 uncultured Phascolarctobacterium sp.
CGTTGTTGGCCTGGACCGCAGCGCTGATGCAGGCAAGGTTGCTTCCCTGGTTGCTTCCGATAACGTAAAGGGCGGCGAAATGGCTGCTGAATACATTATCAAGAAGCTGGGCGAAAAGGTTAAGGTTGCTGAGCTGGAAGGTATCCCCGGCGCATCCGCTACCCGTGAACGTGGCCAAGGCTTCCACAAGCTGGCTGACGCTAAGCTGACCGTTGTTGCTAAGCAATCCGCTGATTTTGACCGCTCCAAGGGCTTGACCGTTGCAGAAAACATGCTGCAAGCTAACCCGGACGTAAAGGCTATTTTCGCTCACAACGACGAAATGGCTTTGGGCGCAATCGAAGCTGCTAAATCCGCTAACAAGAAGATTTTCATCGTTGGCTTTGACGGCACTGCTGATGGCGTAAAGGCTGTTGAAAACGGCACCATGAGCGCAACCATCGCTCAACAACCTGACGTTATGGGCAAGCAAGGTCTGGAAGTAGCTGTTAAGGCTGCTAAGGGCGAAAAGGTTGACGCTAAGGTTTCTGCTCCCCTGAAGCTGGTTGAAAAGAAATAATTTTTAACAACAACATATTACTCACAGCCTGACAACTTGTGAAAAAGAACCCCCTGCAGCACTGCTGCAGGGGGTTTCATTTGCACAGGCTCTTTGTTTTTGCTATAATATAAGGGCCGCTAAGAGGAGGTGGAGGGAAATGCTGCCTGATAAGGATTACAACCGGCGGATTAAACCGCCCTGGTATGTGCAGGTGTTGTTAGCCTTCTACGGTTTTTTATGGCTGAATATGATCTTTATTGTGGGGCTCAATAGTCTGCGCTTGGGCTATATAGATTATGATAGTGGCAGCATTTTTGTGGCCTTGACATTGGGCTTGAAGCTGATTTTTTGGTATATGGATAGATTCTACGAGGTCAAGGATGCTAGTGAAGCTGAAGCCCCCGAAGACAAGCAAAGGCTGGAATAGTTGAAGCCAAGGCTGCCCGTAGGCTGGATGAATGGTTCCAAACTGGAACAAAATAGGCAAGAGAAAAGATTGTGGAGGTACAAAATGGAGCTTTGGGATATATATGATAGTAATAAGCAGCTGACTGGTCGCACCATGAAGCGCAATGATTGGTGCCTCCAGGATGGGGAGTATCACCTGACTGTGCTAGGTGTAGTGCAGCATACTGATGGTCGTTTTTTGATTACCCGTAGGGTGCTCACCAAGGCCTGGGCTGCCGGCTGGTGGGAGGTGCCCGGAGGTGCCTGCATGGCGGGAGAAAGCTCTCGAAAGGCAGTGAATCGGGAGGTGCTGGAGGAAACGGGATTGGATGTGTCCAATGTGCCCGGCGAGGCTCTGGTGACCTATCACAGGGAAAACCCCGGCGAGGGGGATAATTATTTTGTGGATTGCTATCGCTTTACTCTGGATTTTAGTCAGAGTGATGTGAAGGTTCAGGAGCAAGAGGTGTTGGAGTGGAAGCTGGCAACTCTTGAGGAGATTAAAGAATTAGCAGCGCAGGGTATTTTTCTCCATTATGATAGTATTAAAGCGGTGTTTGAGTGATACTACTTCTTTGGCACCAAAGAAGTAGCAAGAAAGTGCACACTTTCTAGAAAGTGTGGGAAAGCAAAATCCTTTTGCTCGCACAAAAGGATTTATCGAAAATGCTTTACCATATGGCCGCTTCGCGGTGTGAAGCTTATTATTTGTGTGCTATTTTTAGGTAGAATTAGAAATTGAGTAATAAGTAAGCAGCAGGTGAGCTTGTGACTTCTTGTGAAGCTATTATCGCTCAAAGGTATACCTGTGAAGTGCTTCGGTCTGCGAATGCTTGATGCAATGTTCACATATGATAGCATTAAAGCGGTGTTTGAGTGATACTACTTCTTTGGCACCAAAGAAGTAGCAAGAAAGTGCACACTTTCTAGAAAGTGTGGGAAAGCAAAATCCTTTTGCTCGCACAAAAGGATTTATCGAAAATGCTTTACCATATGGCCGCTTCGCGGTGTGAAGCTTATTATTTGTGTGCTATTTTTAGGTAGAATTAGAAATTGAGTAATAAGTAAGCAGCAGGTGAGCTTGTGACTTTTAGCGAATAAGTGGTTGGAATAATAGAAGCAAGGTTTCGAGTGAGCAAATTTTATTGCGAACAGATTGGACACCGCAGCTTCGTGATTATTCCCCACGAAATGAGCGTTAAGAAAGTCACCGCGAACATGATGATTACTTATTACGAATTTCTTAATATAAAAACACCGCGAACATGATGATTACTTATTACGAATTGCTTAGTATAGAAACAGTGCGAACGTGATGCTTACTTATTACGATTTTCTTATTGTAAAAAGCGTTCTCTCGTGGTAAAATAGTAGGGTGAATGTTAATTTTTTACAGAATGCTAGATAAATCAATTTTGATTGAAGGTTTGGAGGAATTAAAGTATGTCAGGACATTCTAAATGGGCAAACATTAAGCATAAAAAGGGTAAAGCAGACGCACTGCGCGGCAAGATTACCACTAAAATCTCCCGCGAGATTACTATTGCCGTACGCATGGGCGGCTCCGACCCCACCGGCAACATGAAGCTGAAGCTGGCTCTGAGCAAGGCTAAGGCTAACAATATTCCTAAGGACAACATCCAACGCGCTATCCAAAAGGGTGCAGGCGCACTGGAAGGCCAAAGCTTTGAAGAAATTACCTACGAAGGTTATGGTCCCGCAGGCGTAGCTATGATGGTTAGCTGCCTGACTGATAACCGTAACCGTACCGCTGCTGATGTGCGTCACGTATTCAGCAAATACGGCGGCAACTTGGGTGCTACCGGCTGCGTAGGCTACATGTTCCAACAAAAGGGCGTGTTTGCAGTTAGCAAGGAAACCGGCGTAGAAGAGGACGACCTGATGATGGTTGCTCTGGAGGCTGGCGCTGAGGATATCAAAAACGAAGAAGAAGGCTTCGAAATCGTAACCACTCCGGATACCTTTGATGACGTGGAAAAGGCTTTGGCTGATGCTGGTATCGAAGTAGAAATGGCTGAAATCACTATGATTCCTGATACCATGGCCGAGCTGAGCGCTGAGGATGCTGAAAGAGTGCAAAAGATGCTGGACGTTCTGGAGGATCTGGACGACGTTCAAGACGTTTATCACAACGCTGACTTGCCGGAAGACGACGAGGAATAAGATTATTTACGGGAAAGCAGGCAAGGTTTTGTCTGCTTTCTGTTTTTGTGAGGACTTTTTATGCTGGTTTTAGGAATAGACCCGGGTACGGCCATTTGTGGCTACGGCTTGGTGGATATGACGGGCAATCGCCTGCGTCCCGTCTTCTATGGCTCCATCCTGACGGACAAGGACATGCTGCCGGAGCTACGGTTGAAAAAAATCTATGATGATTTGACGGAGATTATCCAGCATTTTCATCCGGATTATATGAGCATTGAAAAGCTGTTTTTCAACCGCAATG
Organism: uncultured Phascolarctobacterium sp.; assembly: GCA_946002345.1. Lineage (GTDB taxonomy): Bacteria > Bacillota > Negativicutes > Acidaminococcales > Acidaminococcaceae > Phascolarctobacterium_A. The sequence continues at coordinate 3,456 of CAMFZA010000109.1, forward strand.
TGACCACCGCTATTCCCGTAGGCCAGGCTAGGGGCGTGGCCCTTTTGGCTGCAGCCAATCAAGGATTGCCGGTGCTGGAGTTTACACCCATGCAAATCAAGCTTAGTGTGGTAGGCACGGGCAGTGCTACCAAGGAGCAGGTAATTTACATGGTAATGCATTTGCTCAACATTCGGGAGAAGATCAAGCCCGATGATACGGCGGATGCCTTGGCGGCAGCTATTTGCGGTGTTAATACCGCTTCAACCCGCAGATGGCAGGAGGGAAGATAGATGATTGGCTCCATTAAGGGCAGTGTGGGCTATTTGGGCCCGGACTTTTGCCTAATTGAAACTTCAGGTGGCGTAGGCTACCGGGTGTTTATGCCGGCGGCCCATTTGGCACAGCTGGCCTTGGGTGCTCAAATAACGGTGCATACCCACACTGCAGTGCGCGAGGATGCAATTTTGCTCTATGGCTTTTTGAGTCAGGAGTTTTATAATTTGTTTGAGCTGCTTTTGGGCGTCAGTGGGGTGGGCCCCAAGATGGCGCTGGGCATTCTGTCCGCTATTAAGCCCGATGCTTTTTATTTGGCGGTACAAAGTCGTGATGTTAAGACACTGACCAAGCTGCCAGGTATTGGCAAAAAGACGGCAGAGCGCATGCTCCTGGAACTGAAGGACAAGGTGGGCGCTGCTACAGGCGAAGAGGGCAGCGACGTAGGAGCAAGCATTGCGGCCGGTGGTAGCGGTGCTGTGGCCGAGGCCATGGAGGCGCTGGCATCCTTGGGCTATAGCAATAGCGAGATTATGCCGGTGCTGCAGCAAATTCCCGATGCGGATAAGCTTAGTGGGGAAGAGGTGCTGCGCCAGGCGCTGAAGCTCTTTGCGAAAAGGTAAAGGAATTGGAACCCCTCCGCCTCGCAAGCTCGGCACCTCCCCTTTGAAGGGGAGGCTATCCACTAAGATAAGTAATTCAACCATAGTAAAGAGGCTCCCCTTTAAAGGGGAGCTGTCAGCGAAGCTAACTGAGGGGTTTTAAGCCAGAGGAGAAATGTAATGGAATTCGATGAGAGAATTATTGCCGGAGCCGAGCAGGAAGCCGATGGCTGGCAATACAGCCTGCGTCCCCGGCTCTTAAATGAATATATCGGCCAAAGCCAGGTCAAGGATAACCTTTCCATCTTTATCAAGGCTGCGGCGGCTCGTCATGAAGCCCTGGACCATGTGCTGCTCTTTGGCCCTCCGGGCTTGGGCAAAACCACCCTGGCCAATATCATCGCCAACGAACTGAACGTGAATATTCGCGTAACCAGCGGTCCGGCCATTGAGCGTCAGGGTGATTTGGCCGCCATTCTCACCAATTTAGGTGATAATGATGTGCTTTTTATTGACGAAATTCATCGCTTATCCAAAACTGTGGAGGAAATTCTTTATTCCGCTATGGAGGATTTTGCGTTAGATATTATTATTGGCAAGGGTCCTGCTGCCCGCAGTGTGCGGCTGGATTTGCCCCATTTTACGCTTATTGGTGCTACGACCCGCCTGGGTGCCATCGCTGCGCCCTTACGGGATCGCTTTGGCGTGCAGTGTCGCTTGGAGTTTTACAAGCCTGAGGAGCTGCAATTCATTATTACCAGAGCGGCGGATATTTTGGGCGTCAAGATTGACAGCGAGGGTGCCAACGAAATTGCTCGTCGCAGTCGGGGCACGCCCCGTATTGCCAATCGCCTGCTGAAGCGTGTGCGTGACTTCGCCCAAGTTTTGGGCATGGAGACCATCACCCGTCAGCTGGCTGACGAAGCCTTGGCTAAGCTGGAGGTGGACCGGTACGGCTTGGACCGCAATGACAGAAGGATTTTGAACACCATTGTGAAAACCTTCGGCGGTGGTCCGGTGGTTATTGAAACCATTGCGGCCGCTGTCAGTGAAGAAGCCGGCACCATTGAGGATGTTATCGAGCCCTATCTGATTCAGCTGGGCCTACTGCAGCGTACTCCCCGGGGACGGCGTGCCACTAGGGAGGCCTATCGCTACTTGGGCGTGCCCATGCCGGAGAAATAGGGGGCGACGCTTATTATGAAGCTATTATTACATGCCTGCTGTGGTCCCTGTGCCTGCTATCCTACGGAAAAGCTGACCGGGGACGGAGTGGACTTTTCTATTTTGTATTTTAATCCCAATATTCATCCCTACAAGGAGTTCAAGCAGCGCTTGAGCACCCTTCGGGAGTTTTGCGAGAAAAAAGAATATGATTTAATCATCAATAAAAGCTATCCCTTAGAGGAGACCGTGCGAGGCATGCTCCATGAGTATGAGGTGGGCTCGGTGCGCTGTGCCTACTGCTACCGGGTGCGTTTGCGCTATGCGGCGCAATTTGCCAAGGAGCATGGCTATGATGCTTTTAGCACTACCTTGCTGGTGAGCCCCTACCAAAAGCACGAGCTGATCAAGCGGGAGGCAGAGGCTGCGGCGGCGGAGTTTGGGGTGCCCTTCTTTTATGAGGATTGGCGGGGTGGCTACCAGCGCGGTGTTGATATTAGTCTCCAGTTAGGCTTGTACAGGCAGCAGTATTGTGGCTGCGTGTTTAGCGAGCGGCATAGGTATGAGATTGTGAAGCGACCTAAAGGCGAGACTCCTAACGGGGAGTTTGTCGTGGATAGAAAGCATATAAATAATGA
>CAMFZA010000110.1 GCA_946002345.1 uncultured Phascolarctobacterium sp.
GCGCGGGCTATCTTGGGTATGAGGCCTTAAAGGGTTGTAAAGGCGGACAGCATGTTGGGGCGGAAGCGAACGATGGCGGATTCCACAATGGCGGTTCTTAACTCCATGCCATTGTCCACATGCTGCTGGATTTGGTCCACAATAACCATACTGTTGCGGATAATGGTACCGGTGAGAGCCAAAATGCCCAGTTCAGCCATGAATCCCAGACTGGAATTAAAGAGGAGCAGGCCGAAGATGACACCAACAATACCCATGGGTGCGGTGAGCATGATGACTAGCAGCTTGCGTATATCCTGCAATTGCAGCATGATGAGAATCATGATTAGGAGAACCATGAGAGGAACAGGCTTCATGAGATAATTAAAGGTCTTTTGGCTATCCTCCAAGGAGCCTGCGATTTCAATTTTCATGCCGGCAGGAAAATTGGCACGCTTGGCCGCCAGCTGCTCATAACTTTCTTGGGTTACATCGTTGCCGGTGACGCCTTCAGCCAAGCCCCCATTGACCGTAATGGTAGGACGCAAATTGCGGCGCCAAATCATATTGTCTTCGTTGGTGTATTCCACTCTAGCCACCTGTGACAGGGGCACGGCACCGTGACTGGTGGGGATGGAAATGGTTTCGATTTGGCTGATAGTCGCACGCTCTGCAGGGTCTAGACGAAAGACGATACCTATTTCCTGATCACCTTCAAGATAGCCTGCGACGGTGTAGCCGCTGACCTGGGCTTGCAGGGCCGTAGCCACTGCTTGACGAGTAATACCTAATTGCAAAAGCTTATCATTATCCACCGTAAGCTTGACGGCATTAGTTTCCTCCAACCAATCAAGGCGAGTCATGGTTACATAAGGATGGGAAGCCATAACCTGTCGAACCTTGTTCCCATATTCTTTTACCTTGACCGGATCGCTGCCGCTTACGCGCAGCATAACCGGTTAGGGAGAAGGGGGACCCAAGGGAATGGAGCGGGAATAGCAAATGGCTTCGGGCAGCTTTTGCTGCGTCAGTTCGTTAATACGTTTTTCCAAACGCTTGCGAGCCTCTATATCCTTGGCTACAACCACAAGCTGAGCATAGTTATCTCTTGGCTGCACTGGGTCGATAACGAGGACAAAACGCGGAGTGCTTTTCCCCACATAGGTGGTAACGTGGTCTAGGTCCGGGTCATCCTTAAGCATATTGGTGAGCCTGCGTGCAGCAGCATCAGTATTTTTAATGGAACTGCCCTCGGGCAAATTGAGCTCTACCAGTATTTCCGGGCGTACGCTGGCTGGGAAAAACTCCTGTTTAACAAAGCGCAGCATAAAGACAGAGAAAAGTAACAGTCCCACAGTGACAGCTATAACAAGAGCTCGATGGCTTAAGGACCAGTGCAATAGGCTGCGGAATTTTTGGTAAAAGCTGTTGTTGTAGCTGTCCTGCTTAATCACTGTAGGGCGAATCCAGGCATAGCCCAAGACGGGGGCTAGGGTAGCAGAAACAAGCCAGCTTAAAAGCAGGGTTACGCTCATCACGGGAAACAAGCTATAGGCAAATTCCGAAGCAGCAGCTTTAGAAAAGGCAATGGGCATAAAGCCTAGGCAGGTGATAACTGTGCCGGTGAGCAGGGGCTTGCCGCAGGTAGCAAAGGCATAGGAGGCCGCCTCCTTGCGCTCCATGCCCTCGCTCATTTTTACTTCCATGAGCTCCACTACAACTATGGCATCGTCCACCAGCATCCCTAGGGAGATAACCAATGCGCCCAGGGATACCTTGTGTAAATCGATGCCCATAGCGAGCATGGCACCAAAGGAGCCCAAGAGAATCAAGGGAATGCAGCAGGAAATAACATAGCCGCTGCGGCGTCCCAGGGTAAAAAGGCTCACGGCCAGCACAATGAGAATGGCCTCGTAAAGGCTTTGGCTAAATTCACTGATGGAATTTTTCACTACTTCTGGTTGGTTAGCCACCTGATTAAGCTCCAGTTCAAGGGGAAGCTCTTTTTGAATGCGCACTATTTCTTGGGCTAAGTTTTCGCCCAGCAGAATGTTGTCACCACCATCCTCCATGGCAAGGGCAATGCCCACAGCGGGCTGGCCATTAAAATACATAAGGGGCTCGGGTGGGTCAGCATAGCCACGTTTGATTTGGGCAATATCACCTAAGCGAAAGACCTTACCATTGGCATTAAGGGGCAGGGAAGCAATGTTTTCGACGCTATCGGGGCTGCCGGTGATGCGCAAATAAGCATTGGCCACGTCTGTTTCCACCATGCCGGAGGGAGTAATGGCGGTTTGGGCCTTGATGGTGGCGGCAATGGTGTTAATATCTAGACCAAGGCGAGATAGCTTTTCCGTTTCCATCTGGACAAAGATTTTTTCGGGCTGTACGCCTACCAGCTCTACCTTTTTTACATCGGGCACGCCATAAAAATCCAGCTTAATTTTTTCTGCGTAGCGACGCATGTCCTCATAGGAATAGCCCTCGCCGGTGAGGGCATAAATATTACCGAAGACATCATCAAAGCGGTCATTAAAATAGGGACCGTAAGAGCCGGTGGGAAGCTTACTTTGGGCATCGTTCACGATGTTGCGCAGCTCTAGCCAGCGCTGGCGTACCAGATTACCCGTGACCTCGTCCTTGAGGGTCACCGTGATAACGCTGGTGCCGGGTCTGGAGTAGCTGGTAATTGTGTCGATTTGGGGCAGATTTTGTACTTCCTTTTCAATGGTGTTGGTCAAATGCTGCTCCACATCCCGGGCACTAGCACCGGGCCAGGCGGCAGAGATAACCATTTGCTTGACTGCGAAGTTGGGGTCCTCGCTGCGCCCCATGGTCTTAAAGGAAAAGAGACCCATAACCAGCACTAAAAAGGCCAAAAAGTATACTAGCTGCTTGTGCTCTATGGACCAGGTGGCCCAATTAACCTTCTGTGATCGGCGTGGTTTATCATGGTTTGCTTGGGACATTATTCTTCACCGCCTTCCTCAAGGCGTACTTCCTGATTGGGGATGAGCTTGGCCAGGCCAGCGGTGATAATCCTGTCACCGCGGCTGAGCCCCTGTTCAATTAGAACATCGTTGCCGCTGTAGCTATTGACCTTGACCTCTGCAAGCTGGGCTTTATGCTCTCGTACAAGCCACACCTGGGTCTTGCCATTTACTTGGTAAAGGGCCTGAGCAGGGATAAGGAAGTATGCCTCATTATTTTTAGGGCTAGTATTATTGTCCGGGGTGGCGGCGCCTGCTTGTTCCTCGAAATTCACCTTGGCAGTCATGCCCAATTTAGCAGCAGCTGGTAAATTAGGCACTGCTACGCAGACCTTGTAGGTGCGCGTGATGGGATCGGCCATGGAGGCGATTTCTCGCACATAGCCTGTTGCTTCCACAGCTGGCAAAGCCCAAAAGCTGATTTGTGCTTTTTGACCAACACTGAGGCTGGCTCCTTCAGGCACGTTAATTTGGATCTCTCGTTCACCACTGCGTACAACGGTGGCAATGGGGGTGCCAGCACCCACCACCTGGCCAATTTCGGCGTTGAGTGCTGTCACGATGCCGTCAGTATCACTGACTAATTGGGTGTAGCCTAACTGATTGCTGCTTACGTTGGCCTGGGCCTGAGCCTGACGCAGCACGGCCGTAGCGGCCTCTAGCTGGGTCGCATATTGGTCGCGGATGGCCTCGCTAACGGCACCCTGAGCATAAAGGGTGCTATAACGGGCAGCATTATCCCGGGCCAGCTGGTAGCTGGCTTGAGCACTGGCTAGCTGGGCCGAGGCTGCCTCCACATTTTGTGTTACATCCTTGGGGTCCAGGGTAAGCAGGACTTGGCCAGATTTAACCTTGTCGCCTACGTTGACCATGCGAGCGTTAATCTTACCAGCCACCTGAAAGGCCAGCTGGCTTTCGTAGCGGCCACGGACCTCGCCGGGATAAGTCTTGCCAGCAGCCTGCTCCCTTTGGCCTACGGTAATGGTACGCACAATGGGGACGATTTTGGTTGCTTGGGGCTGGTGAGCAATATGGCTGTACAGACAGTAGCTTCCCAGGCCTAGGGCAAGAATTATGGCAGCAATGGCCATGTTTTTTTGTTGAGTAGGGTTATGGAGGATTTCTTGCATATGTAACACCACACTTAGTATATTTTTGTACATCACCTTATCTTCACAACAGCAATAGATGCTATGTGCAGGCAAAGTAGGAAACACGAAATAAATGCAAAATTTTTAATCATCCAATTAAATTATAAGTATAAAGAATGCTAGCGTCAAGCAACAAGAATGTGATTTTTTTCAATTTGGCTAAAGCTAAACTTGATGGCTTAAATGAGAATCTAGGGAACTTTTTGGTCGGCTCAAGCTTTTCTGGAATCAAGCTCAAGCAGTAAAATTTGTGTTAAGCAGCTAAAAGCTATTCCCTAAAGCTGATAAATATGGTATAATACTAGCTTGTCAAAAATGTGAATTTGTGAAAATGCTGTAAACAATTTGGAAAGTGTAGGTGAGAAAATGGATTGCTTTTTGCTTGCTGCCGCCTGCTTTGGCGTCGGCATCTTAACCCTCTTTTTTCCCCACGGTCTGCAGCGCGCTGCTCATTGGCTTGCTAATCTGGCTTCCTTGGTCGGTAGCGGTATCGTGGCAGCCAAGGCGTGGAAGGTGCTGGTGGGGAGTGGAGTGGAGCCACTGGTGTGGGGCTCCTATTCCCTGGGTGTGGATGGCTGGAGTGCCATCTTTTTGCTGCTCACAGGCATTGCTGGGGTGATTACCAGTATCTATGCGTTGGGCTATGCTCAAGGCTACGAGGGTAGTCGCTTGCGTCTGTTGGGCGGTATGTGGAATTTGTTTTTGGTCTCCATGGTGCTGGTGCTGCTAGCAGGGGACGCCTTCAGCTTTTTGCTGTTTTGGGAGATTATGGCTGTGGCCTCCTTTATGCTGGTCAACCATGAATCCGAAAAGCGTTCTACCTGGACTGCGGCCTACCAATATCTGGTAATGACCTCCGTAGGTACCGCAGCAATTATGATCGCCTTTTTGCTGACAGGCTCTGCCAGCGCCGACTTTAGCTTTGGGGCCATGTCCCACAATAAGCTGGCCAGCTGGTGGCAGCATGCAGTTTTTGCTGCGGCCTTTATTGGCTTTGCTTTGAAGGCTGGTCTTGTTCCGCTGCATGTGTGGCTGCCCAATGCCCATCCGGCTGCACCCAGCCATGTTTCCGCTCTCATGAGCGGCGTCATGCTGAAGATTGCTCTGTATGGCTTTGGTCGCTTTATGTTCAGCTTTTTGCCCACCTGGAACTACTGGTGGTGCGTTATCGTCATGCTGGTAGGTGCTGTATCCGCTTTTCTGGGTGTGCTCTATGCCCAAATGGAAAACGATATTAAACGTATTCTGGCCTATTCCTCTGTGGAAAATATGGGCGTAATTTTCGCAGCCTTCGGCTGTGGCATGCTGCTGAAGGTTCTGGCTGGTGGCAACTGGTATCTATTGGGCTTTGTGGCTGCCTTGGTCCATGCCTTTAACCACAGCATCATGAAGGTTTTAATGTTCATGAGCGCTGGTAGCATTATGCACGGCACCGGCAGCAAGAATATCGAGCTCTTCGGTGGCTTGGCACAAAAGATGCCCTACACAGCCCTCTTTACCTTGATTGGCTCTCTGGCCTTGGCAGCAATTCCGCTGACCAATGGCTTTACCGGCGAATGGCTGGTGCTGCAAAGCTTCATTACCTTGGCAAGCACTAATGCAGCTCAATCTACCCGTATTTTGGTAGCGATTTGCTTCATTTTGTTGGGCTTTACCGGAGCCTTGGCCTTGGGCTGCTTCGTGCGCCTGTACGGCATCAGCTTCCTGGGACGTGCGCGCAGCGCTATTGTGGAGCATGCACACGAGTCCGATGGCTTCATGCTCACCGCTATGGGGTTATCCAGCCTTTTGGTAGTGGTTTGCGGCCTTTATCCCGTGCCCGTGGTACAAACCATTTGTAATGCTTTGGCTATCAACAAGGAATTTGCTGCGAAGGATTTGGCTCTGGAGTGGGCAGGAACCGGCACTCTAGCTGTGTTCAATCCCATCCTGTTGCTGGTTTTGGTCGCCGCAGTTGGCCTTGTGATTTACCTGTGCACTGCCAATAGC
>CAMFZA010000111.1 GCA_946002345.1 uncultured Phascolarctobacterium sp.
GCACTGAGATACAGCGCGCATGTTCGACCAATCCCAGCCCTGGTCCAAGGTGGTGGCTATGTCCCGCTTGGAAAAGAGCGTGCGCATGATGCAGCTTTATTGGTGTGTGGAGCCTATTTTGGGGCCTTATAGCGCCAATACGGACGAAATGATTGAACTGAGCCTGCAATGTGCATTACATAATGGTGCCATTAGCGATGGCTCTTCCGTGGTAATTACGGCTGGTGTGCCCATCGGCACTCCCGGTAGTACGAATTTAATAAAGGTGGTCACTGTGGGAAATAAGCTTGTAAGCGGTACCGGTATTGGTCGCCGCAGTGTAACCGGCAAGCTGTGCATTTGCAGCACCGCTGCCGATTTTGCTAACAAACTGCAAAAGGGTGACGTCCTGGTTGTGGACGTGCTCAATGATGAATTTGTTCCGGCGGCTTCTGCCAAGGCAGCAGCCATTATTGCGGAAGAGGGCGGCCTGACCTCTTCTACCGCCATTGTGGGCATCACCTGTGGCCTGCCCGTTATTGTGGGCGCTGCCCGTGCCACCAGCACTTTGCCTGATGGGGCTTTGGTAACGGTGGATCCGGTTAGCGGTGATGTTTACGAAGGCGATATTAATTTGTAAGCAGAAGGCTTGAGAAACGGTATTGCAATGGACAAGAATCTGGACCCTGCATTAACTGAATTAGTTGTGCGTGTTTGCTTGGCGGTGCGCCAAGGACGGGCTGAACTGGCGGAGTCAGGCTTTCAGGAGCTGCTAGCTCAAGAGGCTGCTGCTAAGGAGCAATGGTGGGGTCAGCTGGAAACCTGTGTGCTGACTGCTGCCAGAGGCAAGCACGGCAAGCTGCTGCAGGGATGGCTGAGCTTGCTAGCACCGGTGCTGCTCCAATCGGAGGAGCAGCTGCTAGCATGCAAGGGAGATTTTCTAGGAAAGCTTACCTTTGCTGTGTGTGATAAGCGACTAGATGCTGTTAAGCCAAAGCTGCAGGAGCTGTGGCGGAGCTGGCTGCGGCGGCTTCACAACGGCGCTGCTGAGGACGGGCGGCGGGAGGAGCTGCGCCGGTGTACGGAGCTCTTGAATTTGGCGGCTCGCCTGGCAAGGCGTGGCTGGATTGAAGAAACTCGCTATGTGCTACGACTTGTGGCTTGGGCAGTGTTGCAAAATAAGGGTCGGCAGTCCTTGCTGCTTTGGCAAAATGTCATGGCCCAGCTATCCTTGCATTTTGCGGTTTATGCTCGCTGGGAAAGCTTTCCTAAGGCTTGCGCTGTCTATCATGAGCTGGTGCTTTTACTGGTGCTATTGGTGCGCCGGGCTGGTCGTGGGGCCCTTGACGAGCATCTGCGGACAGCGTATCTACAGCTATCCTTACGCACGGTGCGGGACCTGGTAACCAATATTGCCCGTTCCACCATGCAGGAGGATATGGATATCATTCGGCAATGGTACCAGCATTTGTGGCAGCTGGCAGGTGAGGATGCTCGTCGCAAGCAGTGCTTGATACTACTATTACAGCTGAGTATTGCCTATTGGCAAAGGACGCTGCCCAAGAGCAGTAAAAAGCAGCTGCGCTTTTTGCAGGATTTACTGCAGCCCAATTTAATTGATGCGGAGTATGAGAAGCTGCTCAAGGCTATTACATGATACTCCCTCAGTCAGCTCGTAAACTCGCTGACAGCTCTCTCGGAGAGGGAGCACAAAGGTAACGTTATGACGGAAGGATCATTCTCCCTATCTTGCTGACAGCTCCCTCGGAGAGAGAGCACAAAGGGAATGCTTTGACGGAGGTATTGTCCTCCCTCGTTGAGGGAGGTGCTGTGCTTGCGAGGTAGAGGGAGTTTATTTATACTAAAATGAGGTAAAGAATTATGGCAAAAATTGTTGTAGTTGGTAGCTGTAATATCGATATTACGGTGGAGTGCGATCGTTGGGCCAAGCCTGGCGAGACCATTTTTGGCAATCGTCTCACCGTAAATCCTGGTGGCAAGGGTGCCAACCAGGCTGTGGCTGCTGCCCGCCTAGGTGCGGAGGTGAAGATGGTGGGCTGCATTGGCGATGATGTATATGGTCAGCTGGTGCTAAAGGCCCTTAAGGAAAATAATGTGGACAGCACCTATGTGAAGGTGCTGCCGGGAGAAAACAGCGGCACGGCTCACATTACTGTGGCCGAAAATGATAATAGCATTATCGTAATCAAGGCCGCCAATGATTTAGTATCCCCGGCTCTTATTGATGAGGCCTGGGAGGCCATCAAGGAGGCCGACATTGTGCTGCTGCAGCACGAAATTCCTGCTGCTACCAATGCTTATGTTATCGAAAAATGCTACGAGGCCGGTGTGACCGTAATGCTGAACCCCGCTCCTGTGGCTCCTGTACCTCCGGAGCTGTTGGCTAAGGTAACCTACCTTACTCCCAATGAGCACGAGGCCGCTATTCTCTTTGCGGGACAGGGCAAGGCGGATATTTTGGGACGTAACCAGGGTAAGGTAATCATGACCTTGGGCAGCAAGGGTGTGGCCTACGCCGAAAAGGGTCAGGTTTATAATGTGCCGGGCTTCAAGGTGCAGCCCGTGGATACCACCGGTGCCGGCGATACCTTTAATGGTGCTTTTGCGGTGGCTCGTGCAAATGGTAAGAACATGTATGATAGCATTAGCTTTGCCAATGCAGCAGCGGCTTTATCCGTGCAAAAGCTGGGTGCTCAGGGCGGTATGCCTTACTTAAATGAAGTAGAGGAGATGTTGAAATAATGCAAAAGGGCGGAATGTTAAACAGCTCCATTGCCAAGGTGTTGGCTGATTTGGGGCATACCGATACCATTGTTATCGGTGACTGTGGCTTGCCCGTACCGGCAGGTGTACCTAAGATTGATTTGGCTTTGAAGCCGGGAATGCCTTCCTTTGTGGATGTTGTTACCGAGGTAGCCAAGAATATGGTTATCGAAAAGGTGGAGATTGCCGGCGAAATGGCAGGGCGTAACCCCGAGGTCTATGCTGCTATGCAGGCTCTTTTCCCGGAGCAAGAATGGATTGTTGACGAGAATCACGAAGCCTTTAAGGAAGCGACGAAAAAAGCTAAATGCGTGATTAGAACTGGCGAAATCACTCCCTACGCTAATATTATTTTGCATAGTAACGTATTTTTCTAAGCAAAACACGTGATAAGGCATCATCTGCTTCGCACCCATGGGTACAGCGCGACCAGCATGTGTTTGCTGCGCTACGCTTGCAACCACATGGGTCGTGGCTTGTTGCGGCTCCTAGGAGTACTAAATTGTACGCCGTCGTCGCCGCTCCTTGCATCTAATGCCTTCTGACGTGTTTTAAGGATGGTAATATATGGAAATAGAATTGAGAAACATCCACAAAGCCTTCGGTACTAACCAAGTGCTCAAGGGTGTAAATTTAAAATTAAAAAGTGGCGAAGTCCACGCCTTGATGGGCGAAAATGGCGCCGGCAAGTCCACCCTGATGAATATCCTCACCGGTATTCATAAGCAGGACCAGGGCCAGATTTTCGTGGACGGCAAGGAGGTAAGCTTTAAAAACCCATTGGAGGCCGAAGCTGCCGGCATCGCCTTTATCCATCAGGAGTTAAATATCTGGCCGAACCTGACCATTTTGGAAAATCTTTTCATGATGCACAGCGTAGCTAATGCCTGGGGCGTCTTGGATTTTAAGAAAATGCGCCAAATAGCCGAGGAAAAATGTAAGGAAATTGCCATTGAGTTGCCTCTTGATGCAGAAGCAGGGGAATGCAGCGTGGGCCAGCAGCAGATGACGGAAATCGTGCGCAACCTTTTGGTGGACGCTAAGGTGGTCATCATGGACGAGCCCACAGCAGCACTAACCGAGCGTGAAACCGACAAGCTTTTTGAGGTCATGCGCTCCCTGAAAAAGCGTGGCGTGGCCATGGTTTATATTTCCCACCGCATGGAGGAGGTATTCAGCCAATGTGACACCGTAACCGTTATGCGGGATGGTGTTTCCGTGGATACGAAATCCGTAGCCGACTATGGTCGGGAGCAAATCGTGCGGGATATGGTTGGTCGCTCCATTACGGAGTTCTACCCGCCCCGTGGCAATAAGCCGGGAGAGGTGGTGCTGGAGGTCAAGTCCTTTCAACAGCCGGGCCTCTTCCATAATATTAACTTCACTCTGCGCAAGGGCGAGATTTTAGGCGTGGCCGGACTTATGGGTGCCGGTCGCACGGAAATCATGCGCGCTATTTTTGGCGTGGATGGCTGTCAAAGCGGTGAAATTACCCTTAAGGGCCAGAATTTGCATATTAATAAGCCCGAGGATGCCATCAAGGCAGGCATTGGCTTCGTTACTGAAAACCGTAAGAGCGAGGGCTTGATTTTGGACTTTTCCATTCTGCGTAATATTGCTCTGCCCAGTGTGGATAGCTTTGCCAAGAAGAGCGTTATCAACTTCAAAAGCCTGAATGAGTTTGCCCATAAAATGGCCAGCAAGCTGGGCGTCAAGGCCCAGGACCTGGATTTGGAGGCAGGCTCCCTTTCCGGTGGTAACCAACAAAAAGTGGTTATCGCTAAATGGGTGGGCAAAAAGCCGGATATTATCATTATGGATGAACCGACTCGTGGTATCGACGTAGGCGCCAAGCGTGATATTTATGAGCTGATGAACGAGCTCACTGCTAATGGCGTTTCCATCATTATGGTCTCCTCCGAGCTACCCGAAATTTTGGGCATGAGCGACCGCATTATGGTAATCCATGAAGGTTGCATTGCCGGCGAGCTGCTCCATGAGGAAGCCAACCAAGAAAAAATCATGGCCTTGGCCACGGGAGGACAGTAAAAATTATGAATATGAAAGCAATGTTAAAAAAATCCGGCTCTGTTATCGGCTTGGTGGTGCTGTTCGCAGTTATCTCCTGCCTGAATAGCAGCTTTATTGATCCCAGTAACCTGAAAAACCTGCTGCGTCAGGTTTCCATCAACGCCCTCATTTCCTTTGGTATGACCTTTGTTATTTTAACCGGTGGCATTGACTTGTCCGTTGGCAGTATTTTGGCTCTGAGCTCCGTGCTCATGGGCAGCTTTATTAAGAGTGGCAATGACCCCGTTGTGGGCATTGTGCTGGCCTGCCTTATCGGTGCTGTTTTGGGCGCTGTCAATGGCCTTGTTATTACCAAGGGCAAGGTGGCTCCCTTTATTGCTACCCTGGCTACCATGACCATTTTCCGCGGCTTGACGCTGGTGTATACCAATGGTAACCCCATCAGCAGCCTCACTGAAAGTGAGCTTTTCCACGGCTTTGGCCAAGGCTACATTGTGGGCCTGCCCGTGCCTGCCATCATGATGCTTTTGATGTTCGGCGTAGCTTATTTTATCCTGCACAAGACTACCTTGGGTCGCAAAACCTATGCTGTTGGCGGCAACGAAAAGGTTTCCTTTATTGCAGGTATTAAAATTGACAGAATCAAGATTTTCGCTTATACTATTACAGGCTTTTTGTGCGGCATGGCAGGCGCCATCCTCACCAGCCGTTTGAACAGCGCTCAGCCCACTGCAGGCACTGGTTATGAACTGGATGCTATTGCTGCAGTAGTATTGGGCGGCACCAGCTTAAGCGGTGGTAAGGGCCGTATCGTGGGTACCATTATTGGCGCCTTGATTATCGGCACCTTGAATAACGGCTTAAACATTTTGAATGTCTCCAGCTTCTACCAACAAGTTGTCAAAGGTATTGTAATTTTGCTGGCAGTCCTCATGGACCGCAAAAAGTCTTAAGACATTTTAGGAGGAATCTTCAACATGAAAAAAATCTTATTGGTATTATCCTTGATCGTAGCCATGGCTATGATGATCGTTGGCTGCGGTGGTGGCGACAAGAAGGAAGCTGCTAAGGACGGCGGCAAAAAAATCACCGTTGGCTTCTCTGTATCCACCCAAAACAACCCCTTCTTCGTTGACCTGGCAAAGGGTGTACAAGCAAAGGCTAAGGAAATGGGCGTTACCGTAAAGATCGTTGATGCTCAAAACGACCCTGCTAAGCAAGCTAACGATATTGCTGACCTGCTGCAATCCAACATCAGCGTGCTGTTGGTTAACCCCGTTGACTCCGCTGCTATTTCCACTTCCGTAAAG
>CAMFZA010000112.1 GCA_946002345.1 uncultured Phascolarctobacterium sp.
CTCATTAAAACCACGCCCGCGATTAAAAGATATTATTCTATAGGCATAGCTACCTCCTTACTGACAAACTTATATTTTATTATACCATTTCTGTAGGTATCACGCTAGGAATAGTTATGGGAAGAAAGTGTGATATTTTCTGCTGCTCAAAGCACAGCAGCAAAAGTACAAAAATACCTAGATGCACAGCAAGACAGGTAAGCATGTAAAACGCCCCACAAAGCTTAGCTTTTGTGAGGCGTAATTCGTTATCTAATCTTTATTATCTGCAAGCACCTGTGGCAGAATTCTCTTCACAATTAGGGCTCCACCACCCGCAGGCTATGGCTGCGACCTGTAAGGGAACGAGCGCCCCGCTCCGTGATGACATAGGTGTTTTCCGTACCCACCATGCCAAGCCCCGGCAGCGCAATTTTGGGCTCCACCGCAAAGGTCATACCCGGCTCCAGCTGCTGCTTAAAGCCCTTGGCGATGGCCGGAGCTTCGTCCATAACCAAACCAATGCTGTGGCCTAAAAATTTGCCACCATTCATAAAGCTGTCCCCGTACACATTATTAAAGCGAGCCATGGTCCGCAAATAGAGACTTTCAATAGCCACGCCAGGAGCCATCATGGCAACGACCTCCTGCTCCAGCTCCAAGCAGCGTTCCTGAGCTGCCAAAATCTTAGCTCCCTGCTCATCCCTGCTAATATCACCGTAGTAATAAACCACAGTTTTATCAGTATGATAGCCATCAAAGCCACAGGGAATGTCCAAATACACTAACCGGCCCGGCTTCAGCTTACGAAAAGCATTGCCAATGGATTGCACGGCGATACAAGTGCCATCGGTACCCCCAGGACCATCGAAGGCAGTACGCACAAGGCCGCTTTTGCCGAAGGCAGCAATACCGATTACCTCTTCACCCATGGGCAAATTAAAGCGTGCCACCCCGTGGGAGCCACGCGCCACCATCTCCCCATATAAATTTATGGCCAGCTGTGCCTCACTGATGCCGCCCTTGATCATGGTAGGCGCAATCACATCTAGCACGGTTTCATGAATAGCTCCGCTTGTAGCCATCATTTCCAGCTCGTATTTACTCTTGACCAGACGCAAATCCTGCAAAAGGCCATCAATGCCCACAATTTCTTCGAAGGCGAAATACTTGCGCAGCATCCGCTCCCACTCCAGCGTGGCCCTTCTTGTTTCCATATACATAACCTTGGGTGACGAACCATAAAAGGCTGCAGCCTCCCTAAAGCTATGCATGGGACGAATATCTTCAAAATGGGATTCCTTGCAAGCTCTATCAAAGCTGCGGCGCACCCATAAAATCGCATCCTGCGGACGGATAAGCAGAACACCCTCCTGCATAGTGCCTGTGAAATAATACATGGCCACCTTATGATTAATAGCCACCATTTCCCAGCCCGGATGTAAATTATCCATGGCAGTGCGCAAACGCTCCAATCTAGACTCCAGCTCCCTGGCTGGTACCGGTCTAATGTCATCAGTAAAAACTGTTGCTTTTTCTAAAATTGCCATCTAAGTATCACCTATTTCTCATATAAATGTAGGACAAGCTGTGTAAGCGTGGCTCCTGCATCAGCAGAATAAGCCAGACAATATATTACCACAAGCCGCCTTATTAGTTCCTTCTAGACTATTCGCCACAAGTAACGCAAAACCCTCTATAGCTCTCAAACATTCTTTACCTGGGAGCGGCAAAAGCCAGTCACAAAAATTCTAATGGCAGAACCTGCTTTTACCTTTTAATTTTGGGAATCATAACAGTATATCTGTGGTATAATGAACAAAAGGAGGGATTCTTATGCAACAAAAAGCTTCTTCATAGTTGATTGTCCCATCAGTTTAATATAAACCTAATACAAATATCATAAAATAAACTTTTTATTCTTTAATTTTCTGGCAATTTTCTCAAAAGTGTGTTACAATGGTATGAAATGGTGTGTTGATACGCCAAACTCTTCGACAGCATTAATTGTGAGGATAATTATGGATAATGCTATATTCGGCTCGTTAATAATTGACCACGAACTGAACATCGTCGGCTTCAACAAAGACATGGCAACACTTTACCCTAATATTACTGCAGGGGAAAAGTGTTATAAGGTATTGGCCGAAAACCACAAGCCCTGTGCCCTGTGCCCTCTTACTGCCAAGGATGTCCAGAGCGTTAGCACTACCGATAAGTGTTGCTATACAGATATTGCTGAGGTGGTCTTCACTCCTGAGTGTAAGCATTATATGCTCACCTATAAAGTAGCTCGTGCCCATGACAAGCCAGCTTCTGCTACAGAAGCGTCTTCTAAGTCGGTATACATTCAAAATATCATCAATTCCCTTACTGGTGACATTAAAGATATCTACGAAATTGATGTCAAGACTCGCAAGATAAGCGTCGTTAGCTTCACTCATAACGCCAAAAGCATTGCCAGCCCTATCCAAGAAGAGTTGGATATTGACGAAATTACTGATATTTATATCCAGAATAATGTGCATCCTGATGATAGAGAAGAATTCAGATCGATTTGCCAATTCTCTTCCATGTGTGCAGCTTTAAAAGAAAAGTCCAGTTTTACCTATCATTTTAGAGTCTTTCGCGATAATAAAATCAATTACTGTTATATGAAATGTGCCAGAAATGGCTCCGCATGTAATTTTGACAAGGTGATTATGGCCTTTGCCTTAGAGGACTATTCGGTTCATCTTAATAATGCTGTTAAATCCCATAATAATCTCAGCCAAAATCAGCGGATATCCCGTAGATATGAAGAAAGATTTGCAGAAGCATTGGAAAAAAACGAGTTTGTGGTCTGGTACCAGCCCAAGTTTGATGCCATCACCGAAAAAATAGTGGGTGCAGAAGCACTTATCTGTTCGCAGACACCCAATGGCATGATACCTTCGTGCGATTTTCTTGATGTTTTCGAAGGAGACGGCCTCATTCAAATCCTTGATAAGCATGTTTTCCGCGAGGTTTGCAAGCTCCAGCACAGATGCCTTGCCAAGAACATTCCCCTTATCCCTATTTCTGTTAATATTTCTCGCAAGAGCCTGTTTACTCCGAACATTGTTGAAACCTATAAGGAATTGGCAGACTCCTACGGCATTGACTCGAACTACATCCCCATCGAAAGCACCGAAAGCCTCGCCCTCGCCAATAAGCATATTAAGCCCGTTGCTGACAAATTTATTAGTTTTGGCTTTGAATTGCAGATGGATGATTTTGGCTCTGGTGAATCCGCCTTAAATGGTCTTAATATGATGCATTTTGCTGTGATCAAGCTGGATAAAAGTCTGATTGACTTTATTGGTCAAAAAAATGGCGACCTTATCCTAAATCATGCCATGGAGTTAGGCAAGGAGCTGGGTGTCAAGCTGGTAGCAGAGGGCGTGGAAACCATGAAACAGCTTGATTTCCTGCGTGCCCACCACTGTGATTTTATCCAAGGATATTATTTCTCTAAACCCCTACCCTCAGAGGAATTTGAAGCAATGCTGAATAAAGGATTATAGCGTCATACTCCCTCCGTAAGCTAGCGTGCTAGCCCACGGAGGGAGTTTTTAATTCTGCTATCTTTTCATGTTACAGCGCAAAAACTAGAAAAAATTATGCTAAAGCCTGCAGCAGCTCAGCAGCCTGTTCCTCAATCGCTGCAACCACCTCTTGCTCCGGTTCCCAGGCGCCGGTAGCGAAGGCAGAGGGTGGCAGGGCAAAGCCTTTACCAGCGCCGCCCACTAGTTCCATGCGCATAAAGGTGAGCATGTCAACAAGACGTGCACGCACGCTAGCAGTTTCATTCTTGCCGCCCACGCCGCAAATAGTAACCCTTTTACCTACAACCACAGTCATGCGCTCAGGATCATTGGCTATTAAAGGACGGCTTAACCAATCCAATAGGTTCTTTAAGCCACCGGGGATATTGTAATTATATTCCGGTGAAAATATCCACAGAGCATCTGCTTCCTTGATGATATTGCGCACTCTAGCAACAGACTCCGGTGCAGGAAATTCTATATCCTGATTCAAAAAAGGCACTGCATCAGCTTTGATATACTCGATTTCGGCCTTGCCCTGCAAAGCAGTCTCTGCAAGCTTCGCCAAGCTACCATTAAAGGATTTTTCCCGTAAAGAACCAACAATAAATACTATCTTCTTCATGCTTCAACCTTCTTTCATTGATAAAAAGAGCAAACCAGCACTTAATAAACCACTTGGTTTATTTTAATTTTATCAAAACATTTAGCAAAAGTCCATCATTTTTACAATTCCATCATAAGCCACCAAAACAGCCTTGGCCAAATCCCTAGCCTCACTTTTTTCCTCCGGGCAATGGCTTCTTCCTCCCACACTGGGCACAAAAAGCATGGCAGCAGGCAGCTGGGCTCCAAAAATTTGTGCATCATGACCTGCACCACTGGGAAGATGCATATATTCAAGCTGCCTATTGATACAGCTTATTTCCAACTGTTCTTTAATGGACTCACTCATTTGGACGGGCTGGGCATAAAGAAGATGCTCCACCTCATAGGTTAACCCTGACTCCAGGCTCATTCTATCAAGATCGGCCAGCAGGCTGTAATATTGGGTCATGATCGTTTCTTCATCCACACCTCGAATGTCCACCGCAAAGGTTACACTTTGGGGCACAATGTTCATGATATTGGGCTCCACCTGCAAAAAGCCCACCGTGGCCACGCAATTGCGAAAGAGCCTTGCCCTGTCCCCTATTTTACTAATAACCTTGGCGGCCTGCTCCAGTGCGTCCTGACGCATGTGCATGGGCATGGTGCCCGCATGGTCGGCCCTCCCATTGATTTTGATACGAGCCCGTTTAATCCCAACAATAACGTCAACAATACCTATTTCTTTGTTTTTTGCCTCCAAAACAGGGCCCTGCTCTATATGAATTTCCAGAAAGGCTTTGATGTCATCCCTTGGATGTGCTGCAATTTGCTCGGGCTGCAAGCCAAAATCCTCCATGGCCTGATAAACGCTCACACCCTCGGCATCCACCTGGGTCTTGAGCTCTTCACAGGTCAGCTGCCCTAGCAGCACCTTGCCAGTGAAAAGCCCCGTATTGAACCTGGCACCCTCCTCATCATTGGTGGCAATCACCTCCAAGGAATACTCCAGCTCCCTGCCAGACTCCTGCAGCAGGCGGGCCACCTCTATGGCACACACCACTCCGGCAATTCCATCATAGGCACCACCATGCTTTACGGAATCAAAATGAGAGCCAATCATAATGGTAGAGGCTCTTTTACCCTCCAGCCTACCTATTACAGCGCCGGAAGTATCCATGCGCACAGTAAGGCCCACAGCTTCCATGCGCTCCTTAAGATAAGCACAGGCCTGACGCGCTTCCTCCGTAAAGGGAAACCTAGTCACCCCGCATCCAGGTGTTGCCGTAAATTCTTTTAATACATTTAATGCTGTGACAATATTATTTTCAATGATGCTTTCTTGATTTTTATCCATATTTACCTCATTATTTAGCTTCGCGTACCAAAGCCTCACTTCAACAATTCACGAAAAATATAGGCAATGCTTTTCTTAACGAGAAAGCAATACTTCTCATAATTAACCCCCTCGTAAAAAGTTCATTAGCCTTTATATTCGCCAAAGATTTAGTAAAACCTTCTAGCATCAGCCTTTTGCTTTTCTGTACAAGGAACAGCCTTTTACGGCAAGCTTATTATCCCCACACAAAAGCTACTATTAAAAAGACCCGAGCCTCACGTTCTAGGCCCGGGTAAAAAATATATGAGAGGGGGTCGGATTATTTAACTACAGAGGGTAACCAGGTAGCGATTTCTGGGAACAGGCACAGAATAAAGATTTCCAGTGCCATGGCCAGACCAAAGGGAATAACACCCTTAACAATATCAGTCATAGAGCTGTCCGGACTAATACCCTTCAATACAAACAGGTTCATGCCAACAGGGGGAGTAATCAGTGCCAGTTCCAAATTCAGGAGCATAACTACTGTGCGCCAGATGGGCTCGAGGCCGACGCGGCTAGTGAGCAGGAGAATAATCG
>CAMFZA010000113.1 GCA_946002345.1 uncultured Phascolarctobacterium sp.
ACTCATTTGCTAAAAATCAAAGCTCGCCTGCTGATTACTCATTACTCAATTTCAGATATAATTTACTCATTCTCCTTTTGATACTGTTTCATAAATTCTGCTAAGGCTTCGCAGGCTTCCATGGGAACTGCGTTGTAGGTGCTGGCGCGGCAGCCGCCTACGAGACGGTGACCACCGATGCCCACAAAGCCGGCAGCCTTGCCCTTGGCCACGAAGTCCTTTTCCATCTCCGGCGTTGCCAGATTGAAGGTGATGTTCATTAGGCTGCGGGAGTCCTTTTCTGCATGGCCCTTGTAGAAGCCGTTGCTATTGTCGATAACGTCGTAAATGACCTTGGCTTTAGCCTCATTGTTCTTGGCTACAGCCTCCACACCGCCCTGTTTTTTAATCCAATGCAGGGTTTTGTTGACCATATAGATGGCAAAAACTGGCGGAGTGTTGTACAGAGAATCATTATCAGCGAAGGTGGCGTATTTGAGCATGGTAGGCAGCTCCTTGCGGGCTGTTGCCAAAAACTCTTTCTTGGCGATGACGATAACTACGCCTGCGGGACCAAGATTCTTTTGGGCTCCGGCATAAATCAAATCAAAGTCTGCCACATTTACCTTGCGTGATAAAATATCACTGGACATATCACAGATTACAGGTACATCAAATTTGGGGAAGGTTTTGTATTCGGTGCCGTAGATGGTGTTGTTGGCAGTGATGTGCACATAGGAGGTGTCGGGTTTAAAGTTAAACTCCGTAGGAATATAGCTGTGGTTTTTGTCGGCGCTGGAGGCTGCTTCGTAGGTTTCGCCAAAGAATTTGGCTTCGGCCATGGCTTTTTTGGCCCACACGCCCGTGTTGACATAAGCGGCATATTTTTTGGTGTGGAAATTGGCTGCAGTCATCAAAAATTGGGTGCTGCCACCGCCCTGGATAAAGAGGATTTCGTAATCCTCGGGGATTTCCATGAGCTCTCGTAGTAAAGATTTGGTTTCAGCATGCATAGCTGCGTAATCAGCACTGCGGTGGCTCATTTCAATAATACTCATGCCTGTGTCGGCATAGTTTAAAAATTCGGCTTGGGCCTCCTGCAAAACCTCCAGGGGCATGGCAGAAGGACCAGCGTTAAAATTAAATGCTCTTTTCATAACGGTTCGCTTTCTTCCTTTCGAAACGCGTGCTAAGGCATCATCTGCTGTACACGTTTCATAAAAATAAAATAGAGAAGCAAGTCCTTTGGGACGAGCTTCTCCTCTCGCGGTACCACCCAAATTGCCTTGGCATAGGAGCACAAATAAAAAAGCTCTCATCCCACATGGGACGAGAACTACTCGCGGTGCCACCCAATTTGCCAAAGGCCAACTTTCTTTCACTGTATCGGGCGAACCCGTCGAATTCATCATTCGCCGCTCCGGAACGGAACAGGGGAGCCTTACTACTGTCTTGCATCAACCGACAGCTTTCTGAAAGCTTGGCAGGCTGCTTCTCCTTCATAGCGTTGCAATATTGATATTAAGGAGAATTATAGCACTTTTACGAAGGGAGTCAAGCAAAAATCACGAAAATACTCATGTTTTCTTGTTATGGGCCTATTTTGGTAGAAAGTTTACACATTAAACGTGGATCACTGGGCTTTTTTGGCGTTTTCAGCTTTGCTAGTGGCTTTTGCTTGCATATTTTCTTTTTTGGTGCTAAAGTTAAGGCTGTAAAATTAAATCGCTAGGGGCGCAGCAAGCAGGCTGCTGAGAGGAGGATTCCGACCCTTTGAACCTGAGACGGTTAGGACCGGCGTAGGAAAGCGTAGTTGTAAAAAGGCTAGCTGTCGCAGGGGTTGCGGCAGCTTTTTTTGCTGGCGTACAGGTTAAGCGTGGATTGAAGGAGGCAAATTATATGGCAACACAAATGCAATTGGCAAGACAGGGTATCATTACTGAGGCTATGAAAATCGTGGCAGAGCAGGAGCAGCTTACTCCTGAGTTTATTCGCCAGGGCGTGGCTGCAGGGACAATTGCTATTCCCTGCAATATTAATCATAAAAATATTATTCCTCGTGGCGTGGGTCAGGGCTTAAAGGTAAAGGTTAATGCCAATATCGGCACCTCTTCTAGCTATCCGGACCCGGAGCCGGAGCTTAAAAAGCTAGCCGCTGCTATTGAGGCTGGAGCTGACTCTGTAATGGATTTGTCCACGGGTAATAATATCAGCGCTTCTCGTCAGGCTATTATTGGAGCTTCCACTGTTATGGTGGGCACTGTGCCCATGTATCAGGTTACAGTGGAGACCATTTTAAAGCGTGGTGCTGTGGTAGAAATGACTAAGGAGGATATTTTTGATGTTATTCGTCAGCAGGCCGCTGATGGCGCGGACTTTATGACTATTCACTGTGGCATCAATAAAAATGTGCTCAAGGCTTTGATTGATGAGGGGCGCGTCATGGATGTGGTTAGCCGCGGTGGCTCCTTTATCACTGGCTGGATGCTGCACAATGATAAGGAAAATCCTCTCTATGAGTACTACGATGAAATTCTCGATATTTGCGCTGAATATGATGTAACTATTTCCTTGGGCGACGGCCTGCGCCCAGGGTGCATTGCTGATGCCACCGACAGAGCGCAAATTCAGGAGCTGCTGAATTTAGGAGAACTGACCCAGCGTGCTTGGGACAAGGGTGTCCAGGTAATGGTGGAGGGCCCGGGCCATGTGCCCTATAACCAAATTGCCGCTAACATGCAGCTGCAAAAGCGTCTTTGCCATGGTGCTCCCTTCTATGTGCTGGGGCCCTTGGTAACCGATGTAGCGCCCGGCTATGACCATATTACTAGCGCTATTGGTGGCACCTTAGCCGCCGTAAGCGGTGCTGATTTCCTCTGCTATGTAACCCCGGCGGAGCATTTGGGACTGCCTGATTTGCAGGATGTGCGTGAGGGTGTTATCGCTGCTCGTATTGCTGCCCATGCGGCTGATTTGGCCAAGGGCAATAAGCAGGCTTGGGAGTGGGATTTGGCTATGGCCAAGGCCCGTAAGGTTTTGGACTGGCCGGAGCAGCTGCGTCTGGCCATCGACCCTGTTAAGGCCACCGAATATCGCAAGCGTAAGAATAAGAGCGATGACGAGGCGTGCTCCATGTGCGGTGACTATTGTGCCGTAAAGATAGTGGGGCAATATTTGGAAGAGCACATGAGAAAGCAGTAAAGGCTGCTTCCCACAGGATGCTAGGCTAATTCCCTAGTACAAGCTTGTAAATAAGCCGCTTTTGTAGTTTCGCCAATGTAAAAAGTATGTTAT
This sequence comes from uncultured Phascolarctobacterium sp., assembly GCA_946002345.1. Lineage (GTDB taxonomy): Bacteria > Bacillota > Negativicutes > Acidaminococcales > Acidaminococcaceae > Phascolarctobacterium_A. The sequence goes on from CAMFZA010000113.1 coordinate 3,274, forward strand.
AATATGGATAACTATAACATTACATAGGGGTAACTCATGGAGAAAAATATTTTAGAATATGTAGGTAACAGTTTATATAATCTTAAAGATTTGAAGCAAATGAAGCGCTATTTGGTGTTCCGTACCCGCTGTCGTTTGCACAGGGGTATGGTCAATGGCTTGCTGGACTTTTTTGCAGCTGACGAGCATCGCAAAAAATGGCTGATGGGCAATCCTTCCTTTTTAGAGCAGGCTACTCGCTCCTTCTTTTACAAGGGCTCTACCTGGGACGAGCGCATGCAGCTAGTGAAGGACCATGTCCTGATCATGGAGCAGTACTTCAAGCCGGAGCTTATGGATCAGCTTTATGCTGAGCGCAAATCCGTACAGCTGTGGCAGGACTCCTATTTGGACAAGCCCTTGACGATGAGCTTGGCCTTTCATGCGGGTCAACGCAAGGAGGGGTGTTTGTCCCTGATGATGACCTATGAAAACCAAGCTTTGTACCAGATTATGTTTTGGTTTGCGAAAAATCCTGCGGATGGGCAAAATGTTATTTATATTGGTGCTTTGCAGGGACCTCAAAATGGCAACGAGCTGATTAAGGGATTGACCAAGGCTTTTTATGGTTATCGCACTAAAAATTTGATTTTTTATGGTATGCGCAGTTTAGCTAAAGCTTTGGGAATTACCCATATCTACGCTGTAGCCAATGAGGGTTATTATGCCATGAGCCATTTGCGGATAGACCGTAAGCTGAAGACCGATTTTGGCGCTTTTTGGCAGGAATGCGAGGGTAAGCAGTGCTCGGACCGTCGCTTCTACATCATGCCTGTGGCCGAATATCGCAAGTCCATGGAGGAGCTAAAGCCATCCAAACGTGCTCAGCATCGGCGTCGTTTTGCCAAAATGGATGAGATGGAGGCTGCAGTGGCAAAAAGCCTGTCTCAATTTCAAAAATAATTTTCATAGCTTACCTGTTTCTTCGGCAGGTAAGCTATTTTTTTTGGTAATGGTATGTTATAATTAAAAATATATAGCTTGTACTGATTGGAGGTATAAAAATTGAAAAAACAGCTTACAACACTTTTGTTGACGTTTGTTTTCTGCTTTACCATGGTTGCGCCCGGCTTTGCTGCGGAGACGAATCTGTCCGTGGCCGACAAAATTGGTGCCATGGAAAAAATGCTGTATGGTACTGAGCAAAGTGGCTCCCTAATTCAGCGTATGGATAGCCTGGAGGACGATGTTTACGGTGCGTTGACCACTGATTCCATTTTGAATCGTGTGGATAATATGTACGATTATTTGGAGGGCACTCCAGAAACAGGCGAAGCGTCCTTTGCCACCAAGCTGAATGTGGTCGAATGGCGCATTAACGAGAGCATGTCCGGTGGTCCGGCTAAAAATCGTATTGAAGCACAAGAAAAGCTGCTCCATGGCCAAGCCCAAAGTGGTGCTCTTTCCGGACGCTTGGAAGAGCTCTTAAAGCTGGCTTCTTATACCGATGGCAAGGTGCCTGTGCAGGAGGTGACTTTGCCTAAGGATTCCGTATTTAAAATTAGCTTTACTAGTGAAATGAGCACTAAAATGAGTCGTCAAGGAGATAAAGTAAGCTTTAAGGCGTCTGATAATCTGTATGTAAATGATGTTTTGGTACTCCCCAAGGGAGCAACTGGTGTTGGCGTGATTAAAAAAGTCGTTCAGCCCGGCATTTTTGGTAAGGATGGCCGTATCGACATTACCTTTACCCATATTTATGGTGTGGATGGCACCAAGATTCCTTTGACCGTGGGTGAGTTGGCTCAGCAAAAGGCTGAAAGCATTGCCGGCGCAGCCGGTGCTGCCATTGGCGGCATGGTTATCCTTGGTCCTGTAGGTATCGTTGGTGGTGCCTTTGTCAAGGGTAACAGCGTTACCATTCCTGTGGGCTGCGAAACCTTCGTGCAAACTGGCGAGGATGTTACACTGCAGGGTGTTGTTTACCAAGAATAATACGACGGATAAGACATTATCTACTTCGTCAAGGCTCCTAGGAGTATTAACGATACGCCGTCGTCGCCTTTCCTCGTATCTAATGCCTTCTCCGCCGTATTATAGACATGCAGATAAGGCATCATCTACTTCGTCAAGGCTCCTAGGAGTATTAACGAGAAGTAGTTAGGGCAAAGTACAATAATTAAATTACTAAAAGCTCACTCAAAAAAGAGTGGGCTTTTTTATTTAATTTGTGCTATAATGTTAGGTGGATTATTGTCTGTATTTTTCTCTTAATGTAGTGGAAATATGGTAAACGTTGATATATTTAGACGAAGGAGTACTCCGATGAAAAAGACTTTTTTAGCAGCAGCCTTGGTAGCAAGCCTGTGTGTGCCTGCCTACGCTGCCCAGTATACTAATCAAGGTGATAATCGCTTTGATAGTCCCGACATTGTGGCTGAGCCCAACCATGCGGTACAGAGCAAGGGCGAGGAGCAAAAGGCAGCGCTGCCCATTACCCTGACCGGTGAGCATGCTGTGTATGATAGTGTTAGCGGTGATTTTCATGCCAGCGGTAATGTGGTGGTCAAGCAAGGGAACCAAACACTGCATACCAGCTTTGTGGAAGGCAACATGAAAACTGGCGAGGTGTGGCTTAAGGAGGGTGGTTCCTTTGCAGAGAAGGAAACAATAACCAAGGCCGAATGGGGTCACTATAATTTCAATACCAAGACGGGCGAGTTGCAAAAAAACACCGGACAAAAAAGCAAACATTAGATATATACGCACCATCCCAAACATACACCGAACAAA
>CAMFZA010000114.1 GCA_946002345.1 uncultured Phascolarctobacterium sp.
CAGGTTCTGTCTTGCAATAAATTAGTTCTTACTGTAGTGTACAGAGTATAAAGGAAGGAGGTGCTCTGGATGGCTCTGAAAATTGATAAAGATGCTTGCGTAGGCTGTGGCGGCTGTGCTGCTACCTGCCCCGTTGGCGCTATTAAAGAGGTTGATGGCAAATACGAAATCGGTGAAGATTGCGTAGAATGCGGCGCTTGCGCTGCTCAATGCCCCGTTGGCGCTATCGAGTAAGTATAAGGCTTCAAAAATCAGGAAGGCGGCCCTCGTTTTGGGGGCTTGCCTCTCTTTCTATTATGAGGATTTACAAATTTAACGACTGAAAGGCTTGATTAAAGTGTTTAAAGGCTTGTTTCAGACTAGAAAAAAAGTGCCCAATAATATAGTGGTGGATACTGCAGGCTTGGATATGAATAATATTCCGGCTCATATCGCCATTATTATGGATGGTAATGGCCGTTGGGCCAAGGCCCAGGGCAAGGTGCGCACCTATGGACATCAGCAGGGTGCCGAAACCTTAAAGACCATTGTAAAGGCGGCGGATAAGCTGGGCGTGAAGGTTATTAGCGCTTATGCTTTCTCCACAGAAAATTGGAAGCGGCCCGTGACTGAGGTTAACTTCATCATGGAGCTTTTGAGCCGTTATTTGACTAATGAGATTCAGGAATTCAATGACAATAACGTTCAGGTACGTTTTATCGGTTCCCGTGAAGGCTTGCCTAAGGTGGTACAGGAAAAAATGGACCACGCAATTGAAGAAACTAAGGATAACACGGGCATTATTTTGAATTTGGCTATTAACTACGGTGGTCAGGCAGAGATTTTGCATGCAGTAAAGAGCATTGCTGAGGAGGCTGCAGCAGGACGACTGAACGTAGCAGAAATAGATAATCAGGTGGTGGAGGACCATCTTTATACGGCAGGACTGCCGGCACCGGATTTGCTTATCCGTCCCGGTGGCGATTTGCGCATCAGCAATTTCCTTCTGTGGCAGATTGCTTATGCAGAAATTTGGACCACCAAAACCTTTTGGCCCGATTTTACGCCGGACCATTTAGTGGATGCCATTTTGGCATATCAGGGACGGGAACGTCGCTTTGGTGGTTTGGTTGAAAAATAGCTTTAGCTTAGGAATAAGGTGGATAGTTGTATGTTAACACGTATTATAACAGGTCTGGTGGGCATTGCTGCCGCCATCGCCATCATTACGAAGGGTGGGGTGGTATTTTCAGGTGCAGTGCTGCTGCTTGCTCTAGTGGGCTGGCATGAGTACCACAAAATGGCAGCTAGCAAGGGCTATCATGTGTACCCACTGACCTCGGGCCTAGGTAGCCTGCTGATTGTGAGCATGGCGGCCTTGGGCTATTATGTGGAGATGGAGCAGGTTTTTGTGCTAGCTTTCATCACCATGCTGACAGCTCTTTTTGCCCTGTTTGGTGCGATTGAGGGACTGTGGCGTCATTGCCATCGTGAAGGCGAAAACTGGCTTGTGGACACAGCTTTATCCGTGTGGGGAATGATTTATTGTGGGCTTTTGTTTGCCCATGTGATTTTGTTGCGCACCTTTGATGGTGGGCCCCACATTGATTTAGGCTTTAGAGTTTTTGAATACGGTGAAATTTGCCTATGGGTGGTGCTTTTGGGCACTTGGGCTAGTGATACCTTTGCGTATATTTTTGGCCGTGCCTTTGGCAAAACTCCCTTCTGCCGCGTGAGCCCGAAAAAGTCCTTTGAGGGCGCAGTGTGCGGCTTTGTGGGCTGCTTTATTACGGTAATGGTTTTGAGCCTTTTCTATTTGGGCGTGTCCCTCTGGCAGGCCTGCCTAATGGGTGCAGCAGTGGCCTTTTTTGCGCCTGTGGGCGATTTGGTTGAGTCCATTATTAAGCGTTCCTTTGAAATCAAGGATTCTGGTAATATTTTCCCGGGTCATGGTGGCGTATTAGACCGCTTTGACAGCCTACTGTTTACAGCACCGGTGGTTTATTATGTACTGCTTTTTATCAGCATTTTTAGGATGTTTGAGTTTTAGAAATTAAGTGGATATTTGTGAGGAGAAAAAGAATGAAGAACATTGCTCTTTTAGGCAGCACGGGCTCCATCGGTCGCCAGACCGTGGAGGTGGCGCTGGCCAATCCTGACAAGATAAAGATTAAGGCTTTGGTGGCTCACAAAAGCGACGAGCTTTTGGAGGAGCAAATCAAGGTGTTGCAGCCGGACTTGGCGGTGTTAAGCGACAAGGAAGCGGCTGCAAAATTAGCGGCGCGCTACCATGGCCGGACAGAGATTCTGGCCGGGGAGGAGGGCGTGCTGGCTGCTGCTACCTACGCGGGGGCGGACACGGTGCTGGCCTCCATGGTTGGTTATGCAGGACTGCGGCCTACCTTGGCCGCCATTAACTGCGGCAAGAATATTGCCCTAGCCAACAAGGAAACCTTGGTGGCGGCGGGCAGTATTGTGATGCAGGCTGTAGCGGACAAGGGCGTGAGCCTGACTCCGGTGGACAGCGAGCATAGCGCTATTTTCCAAGCCTTACGCGGTGGGAAGGAAAATGAAGTTAAACGGCTCATTATTACTGCTTCCGGCGGTCCCTTCCGGGGCAAAAAGCGCAGTGAGCTGGAAAATGTGACCTTGGCTCAATGCCTGAACCACCCCAATTGGAGCATGGGCAAGAAGGTGACACTGGATTCTTCCACCCTGGCCAACAAGGGTCTGGAGGTTATTGAAGCTCATTGGCTTTTCAATATGCCCTATGAGAAAATAGCCGTAGTGGTGCATCCCCAGAGCGTTGTGCACAGTCTGGTGGAGTTTTGTGATGGCAGCGTGATTGCCCAAATGGGTGACCCCGATATGCGCTTACCCATCCAGTATGCACTGAGCTGGCCCGAGCGTTATCCCTACGCCTTTGCCCAGCTGGCTTTGGTAAAATATGGCAGCTTGACCTTTGCAGCGCCGGCTTTGGAAGACTTCCCATCTCTGGCTATTTCCCGGGAATGCGGCAAGGCCGGCGGCACTCTGCCCTGTGCCTTTAATGCGGCTAATGAAGAAGCAGTCAACGCCTTTTTAGAAGGCAAGATTAAATATTTGGATATTCCCTATATTACTCAAAGCGTTACTCAAGCGCATCAAAATGTGCTGGCGCCCACCATCGAGGATATCGAAGCGGCGGATGCAACAGCACGGAGAGCGGCGCAAGAGGTAATCAAGACACTATAACTGGAGGTTTTATGCTTACTATTTTAGCGGCCATTTTGGTCTTTGGTATCCTAGTTACTGTCCACGAATTTGGTCATTTTATTACCGCTAAGCTCACGGGCATGCGGGTGGATGAGTTTGCCATTGGCTTTGGGCCCAAGCTTTACCAGCAAAAGGATGGGGACACGCTTTATAGTCTGCGTGCCATTCCTCTTGGTGGTTACAATAAAATTGCCGGAATGGACCCGGAGGATCCTGTTACAGCTGATTCCTTCAAATCCAAATCCATTCCTAAAAGGATGCTGGTTATTCTGGCTGGCTCCCTAATGAATTTCCTTTTACCCATCCTGCTTTTCACGGGCATTTTCTTTTTCCAGGGCATGGATAGGCTGGTTAATGAGCCGGTGCTTGGTAATGTCATGCTGGGCATGGCTGCTGATAAGGCTGGTCTTCGAGAAGGAGACAAGATTCTGGCCATTAATGGCAAGCCCATGCAGGATTGGAAGGAAATTGTGGTTACTCTGCGTGCCAATGGCACCAAGGAAGTGACCCTTCAGGCAGAGCGCGCCGGTAAGGTCAAAAGCTATACCATGCAGCCTGAATATGACCAGGAAGCGAAGCGTCCTTTAATCGGTATTTCTCCTAAATTTGAAAAGGTGGAAATGAGCTTATTGGCTTCTCTAAAGGAAGGCGTAAGCTATACAAAATTTGTTATTACCGCTATGGTGGATGGTTTGGCCAAGATTATCACCGGCAGGGCTCCGGCGGAGGTATCCGGACCCTTGGGAGTAGCTCAAATGGCGGGACAGGTTGCAGAAAAGGGCCTGTTGCCTTTGATGAATTTTGTTGCCTTTTTGAGCATCAATCTAGGTGTCATCAATTTGCTGCCTTTGCCGGCATTGGATGGTGGACATTTTGTTTTGCTGGCTCTGGAGGCTTTGCGTGGCAAGCCCTTGGGAAGCAAGGCTATGAATAATATCCAGATGGTGGGTGTGGCCTTGATTTTGGCACTAACTATTTTTTCCACTGTCAAAGATATCACACGTTAAGAGGTGAAGCTTGTGTTCACACGTAGAAAAACACGTCAATTAAACATTGGTGGCGTTTTGGTCGGTGGAGACGCTCCTATTGCTGTACAATCCATGACTAATACCCATACCGATGATGCAGCAGCAACCTTGGCGCAGATTAAGCGCCTGGCAGATGCTGGCTGTGATATTATTCGCTGTGCCGTGCCGGATATGGCAGCAGCACAGGGACTAAAGACAATCTGTAAAGAAAGTCCTATTCCTGTAATCGCAGATATTCATTTTGATTATAAGCTGGCCCTGGCAGCCATTGAGGCTGGGGTGCATGGACTGCGTCTGAATCCGGGCAATATTGGCGGCGAGGACAGAGTTAGGGCAGTGGTTGAGGCAGCCCGTGAGCGCAATCTGCCTATTCGCATTGGCGTGAATGCCGGCTCCCTGCCCAAGGATTTATTAGAAAAATACGGTCACCCCACCGCGGAAGCACTGGTGGAGGCCGCCTGGCGCCATATTCATATTCTTGAGGATATGGATTATCGCAATATTAAGGTGTCTCTGAAGGCGCATGATGTGCCGCTGACGCTGGCAGCCTATCGCTTGCTGGCTGCCCAAAGTGATTATCCCCAGCAAGTGGGAATTACTGAGGCAGGTACTGTTAATAGTGGTATTATCAAATCTGCTGTAGGTATTGGTACTCTTTTGGCCGAGGGTATTGGTGATACCATTCGTGTTTCCCTCACTGGTGACCCTGTCAACGAAGTAAAGGTGGCCTATGATATTCTGAAGTCCTTGGGCCTGAGGGAGCACGGACCCACCTTGATTAGCTGTCCCACCTGCGGCCGCACCCGCATCAATTTGGAAAAGTTAGCCTTGGAGGTAGAGCGTCGTTTGGAAGGTATTACGGAGCCTATTACCGTAGCTGTTATGGGCTGCGTGGTTAATGGACCGGGCGAAGCTAGGGAAGCCGATGTGGGCTTGGCCGGTGGTATTGGCGAGGGCCTGATCTTCCGCAAGGGAGAGGTGCTGCGCAAGGTACCGGAAGAAAAGTTGGTCAACGAGCTTTTTGTTGAGATAGAGAAAATTTTACTTGAGAGGAAGGTATCCCATTAATGAGAGTTTCTAAAATGTATGCACCCACCCTGCGTGAGGTTCCGTCCGAGGCCGAAATCCCCAGTCATCAGCTGCTACTGCGCGCTGGCTTTATGCGTAAATCCACCAACGGCATGTACACCCTGCTGCCCTTGGCTTGGCGTGTAATTAAAAAGATTGAGAACATTATTCGTGAAGAAATGGATAGAAAGGGCGCTCAAGAAATCATGATGCCCATTATGCAGCCTGCAGAAATCTGGCAGGAGAGCGGTCGTTGGGGTGCTTATGGCGCAGAAATGATTCGCCTCAAGGACCGTCATGGTCATGAGTATTGCCTGGGACCCACTCATGAAGAGATGGTGACCACTGTGGTGAAGGCTGATGTGCGCTCCTATCGTCAGTTACCCTTGAATTTGTACCAAATTCAGGATAAATTCCGCGACGAGCGTCGCCCCCGTTTTGGCTTGATGCGCAGCCGTGACTTCATTATGAAGGATGCTTATTCCTTTGACCGTGATGAAGCTGGACTTGATAAATCCTACGAAGAGATGTACGATGCCTATACCCGTATTTTTGACCGCTGTGGCCTGACCTATCGCCCCGTTGAGGCTGATAGTGGCGCTATCGGTGCATATGGCAGCCATGATTTCATGGTTCTGGCAGTGAGGGGCGAGGCCGAAAGTGTATACTGGACCAAAACC
>CAMFZA010000115.1 GCA_946002345.1 uncultured Phascolarctobacterium sp.
AAGGCCATCCTGATAAAATTGCCGACCAAATTTCTGATGCAGTATTGGATGCCATCTTGAAAGAGGACCCCAAGGGTCGTGTAGCCTGTGAAACCATTGTGACCACCGGTCAAATCCATATTTTTGGTGAGATTTCTACCAAATGCTATGTGGATATTCCGCACATTGCTCGTAAAACTGTTATTGATATTGGCTATGACCGTGCCAAATACGGCTTTGATGGCAACACCTGCGGTGTTTTGATTTCCATTGATGAGCAATCCAGTGATATTGCTATGGGCGTTGATAAGGCTTTAGAGGCCAAGGATGGCAAAGCATCTGAAGAAGAAGCAGGTGCTGGTGACCAAGGTATGATGTTTGGTTATGCTACCAATGAAACCGAAAGCTATATGCCCATGCCTGCGTACTTGGCTAACAAGCTGGCTTTGCGCCTGACCGAAGTACGCAAGAACGGTACCCTGCCCTATCTGCGTCCTGATGGCAAAACTCAGGTTACTGTGGAATATGTGGATGGCAAGCCTGTGCGCATCGATGCAATAGTAATTTCTTCCCAGCATGCTCCGGAAATCACCCATGCACAAATTGAGAAGGATTTGATTGAAAACGTGGTTAAGGCCATTGTTCCTGCTGAAATGCTGGATGAGAACACTAAGTATTATATTAACCCCACCGGTCGCTTTGTTATTGGTGGTCCTCAGGGTGATGCTGGCCTGACCGGTCGTAAAATCATCGTTGATACTTATGGTGGCATGGCCCGTCATGGCGGCGGTGCTTTCTCCGGCAAGGACCCCTCCAAGGTGGACCGTAGTGCTGCCTATGCAGCTCGCTATGTAGCTAAGAACATTGTGGCTGCTGGTCTGGCTGACAAATGTGAAATCCAATTGGCCTACGCTATCGGCGTAGCACAACCGGTTTCTGTTTTGGTAGAAACCTTTGGTACAGCAAAGATTGACGAAGAAAAAATTGCTGAATTGGTACGCAAGAACTTCGCTTTGAGCCCCACCGGCATCATCCGTGAGCTGGATTTGCTGCGTCCCATCTACAAGCAAACTGCTGCTTATGGCCATTTCGGTCGCACTGATGTGGATCTGCCCTGGGAGCACACCGACAAGGCTGCTACCCTGCGTGAGCAAGCAGGCCTGTAAGTCTTTTAGCTTGTGCGGCGGCCAGTCGCAATGCTAAGTATGAAATCCTAGCTGCGATGAATATTATGTTTAAATATTGACAATTTATGCACGTAACCTCTGCGATTTTCCTTCGCAGAGGTTATTTTTATACAGATACCCTTTAAATTTGGCACCTTTTTTGGTATAATAAAACCTAATGAATTTAGCTATTTAGGGAGAGAGGTTATCACATGAGCTTGAAAAATGGTGATGGTATTATTTGGCCGTCGGGCAAGCGGATAGCTGCAATGGTGACCTTTGATTTTGATGGGGAGCTGCTGCGCCAGTCCGTAATTGGCAAACGCAGTATTGGTTTTTCTGATATAAGTCGGGGGCAATATGGACCAGATGAGGGGCTTAAGCGTTGCTTGGATATGTTGGAGCGCCAGCATTTACAAACTACTTTTTTTGTTCCAGGACGCATGGTAGAAAAATATCCTGCTCATATAGCCCAAATCGTGGCCGCAGGTCATGAACTGGCCTACCATGGTTATGAGCATGAGGCTGCAGTGGATATGCCTGCTGCTGAGGAAGAAGCAAACATGGCTCAAAGCGAGGCCTTGCTGGCACAATTTGCTGGAACAAGACCTGTGGGCTATCGTGGTCCCTTGGACTTGTTGCCTAATTGTGCTTTGCCCTTGATGTCCCAGCGAGGTTATTTATATGATTCCACTCTGAAGGATTGTGATTGGGCTTATTTACATGAGTCTACAGGTATTGTGGAGCTGCCCACAGAACCTAGCTTAGATGATTTTTCCTTCTTTTACTTTTCTTATGCTGATGAAGCTACTATAACCTGCAGTTATCCTGTGGATTATGTGTATGGCATTTGGCGTGATAATTTTGATGAGCTGGCTGAAGAAGGGGACAAGGTTTTTGTCCTGAAGCTGCACCCACAACTGATTGGCCGAGCTAGTCGGGTGCGCATGCTGGAGCGCTTTATTGAGTATATGCGCCAGCAGGGAGCCTGGCTGGCCACCTGCCGCGAGGTAGCTCAATATGTCAAGGATTATTACACCAATGGACAGGAAAAAGGGGGTGCATGCTGATGAATTGGCACTGGCCCCAAGATAAGAGCATGGCTTTATGCCTTTCCTTCGATATTGACGCAGAGACCTTGTGGCTTACCCGCAATGACATCAATGCTCGCCATTTGGTACACATGTCCCGTGGACTGTATGCCACTAAACAAGCGTTACCACGTATTTTGAACATGCTGGAGGCTGAGGATTTAAGAGCAACCTTTTTCACCACTGCCTATACAGCAGAAATACATCCTGAGATTATCAAGTATATTGCCGAACAAGGTCATGAAATAGGTTACCATGGCTATATGCACGAGGTTATGGATACTTATGAGGCTGAAAGTGCTCTCATGGATAAGGTGGATGATATCTTCCGCCGTCTTATAGGCAAGCGCCCTGTGGGTGTACGCATGCCCGATGGTATTATTCATGACTTCCACAAAAAGCTGTGGCTGGATCGAGGTATCATCTATTCTTCTAACTGGCGTAATAATGATGGTCCCTTCCTCTTAGATATGGATGGTAAGGAAATACCCATTGTGGAGTTACCTAAGGATGGAGTAGTTGATGATACATCCTATGATATGTATACCTTGCAGCATCCTGAGCATTATTATTTGCGCAGTGGCAGGGAAATGGTGCAGATTTGGCAGGACGAAATTGATGCTTTAGCAGAGGAAGGACGCATGTTGAATTTTGTTATGCATCCTCAGTTTATTGGCCGTCCCGGTTATGTGCGGGCCCTGCGTGATTTTTTACACCACGCTAAGGATATCAACGCATGGATAACCACGGATGAGTCTGTGGCAAAGCATGTATTAGCCCAAAAAGGGTATAATATAGAAGTAAAATACTAATATGAAGAGGGGTATGAAAAATGAAAAAATTATTTGCATTCTTGGCAACTGCTATGCTGGCTTTGATGTTAGTTGGTTGCGGCGGTGAAAAGAAGGAGGCTCCCAAGGCTGATGCCAAGGGTGAAAAGTGGGTTGTAGCCATTAACTCTACCTTCCCTCCCTTTGAATCTGTAAAAGAGGGAACCAAGGAGTATCAGGGTGTGGACATCGATATTGCCGAATATCTGGCAAAAAAGATGAACAAAAAGATTGAATTCACTGATATGAAATTTGCTTCTTTGGTACCGACTCTGCAAAGCGGTCGTGCTGATGTCATCATTTCCGCAATTTCTCCGACTGATGAACGTATGAAGGTAGTGGACTTCTCCAAGCCCTATTACTTCCCCATGAAGGCTTTGATTTGCAAAAAGGGTGCTAACATCGATTCCATGGCTAAGCTGAAGGGCAAGAAGGCTGGTGCTTCCATGGGCACTACCTATGCAAAAGAGCTGAAGGCTGCCGGTGGCATTGAAGTTGTTGAGTTGGATACTACTCCGTTGGTAGTGCAAGATATTAAAAATGGTCGTTTGGCCGCAGGTCTCTTCGATTCCTCTCAAGCTGCTGTTTTTGTAAAACAAAATCCTGATATTGAGTTGCATGTGCTGCAGGGTGCTGTTGTCAAGGATGATACCTTTGCTATTGCTTTGCCCAAGAACTCTAAGGATACCGAAAAAATCAATGCGCTCTTGAAAGAAATGCGCACCAATGGTGAGCTTCACAAAATTTTGGTTAAACACATGGGTGAAGAAGCAACCAATCAATATGAAGCTGCTATTAAGGACTTGGAAATTGCCAAGCTGTAAGGAGCGGTTAAAATGTTAGATTTTACCGTACTGGAGCCGTATTTCCCGCTTTTGGCCTCTGCTGTGTGGATTACTTTGAAGTTCACCTTCTTTTCCAGCATCATGGGCTTTTTGGGTGGCTTCATATTAGCCTTAATTACATTATCTAAAAATAAGCTACTGTCTTTTTTAGCTAAGGCATATATTTCAGTTTTCCGTGGCACACCACTTTTGGTGCAGCTGATGCTGATTTATTTTGCTACGCCTCAATTGACCAGCTACACTATTACTGCTCTGGAGGCAGGCGTACTGTCCTTCGGTTTGAATTCTGCTGCTTATATTTCCGAGGCTTTACGTGGAGGCATCCTAGCTGTGGATAAGGGTCTATGGGAAGGCGCCATGAGCTTGGGCGTACCCAAGCATCGCTTCCTTTTGGACATTATCCTGCCCCAGGCTATCAAAAATGCACTGCCTTCCTTGGTCAACGAAAGCATTATGCTTTTAAAGGATTCCAGCCTTGTTTCTGTTATCGGCGTGGCAGACACCCTGCGTTGGGCAGACTTAATTCAGGCAAAGACCTTCCGCGCTTTCGAAGCCTTTATTGTGGCAGCTGCGGTTTATTATGTATTGGTTATGGCCCTGAACTTTTTGGGCTCTTTGTTAGAAAAGAAGGTGCGCGTCAGTGATTGAGATTAAACACCTGTCAAAAAGCTTTGGTGATTTGGAGGTCTTGAAGGACGTTTCTCTCACCATTAATAAGGGCGAGGTCGTGACCATTATTGGTTCTTCTGGTAGTGGTAAGTCCACTCTTTTGCGCTGCATCAATCTTTTGGAGCAGCCTACAGGGGGCGCCATCCTTTTTGAAGGCAAGGATATTGTCAATGAAAAGGTGCGTATTGAGGATATTCGCAAGAATGCCTGCATGGTTTTCCAACACTTCAATCTTTTCGCCAATATGACGGTGTTGGAAAACATGACCTATGCACCTAGAGTTGTCAATAAATTGTCTAAGGAAGAGGCTACGGAGAAGGCCTTGAAGCTTTTGGCGAAGGTCAATTTAAGCGATAAGGCCAATGAGTATCCCAGCCGTTTGAGCGGTGGCCAAAAACAGCGTGTAGCTATTGCTCGTGCATTGTGTATGGAACCCAAGGTGTTGCTGTTGGACGAGCCCACCAGTGCTCTGGACCCGGAAATGGTTAAGGAGGTACTGGATGTTATCAAGCAATTGGCCAACACCGGTATTACCATGGTTTTAGTAACCCATGAAATGGGCTTTGCCAAAGATGTTTCAGACACTGTTTATTTTATGGATGGAGGCTACCTTATCGAAGGTGGTACTCCTGATGAAGTCTTTAACCATCCTAAGACCGACAGAGCAAAGAAGTTTTTGGCTTCTATTTTGGTGTAATGTATGAAGATTTTTATTATTAATCCTGATTATGGGGTTACTCCTGAGCAGCTGGCCGTGCGGTGCCGGCTGCTCAGTGCATATGTAGGGCCAGATGTGGAACTGCATATGGAGTGCCTGCAAAATAATCACATAGAAATTGATTCAGCGCTGGATGTGGCTTTAGCAGCGCCGGAGATCATCACTATGGCCTGGCGTGCGCAAAATGAAGGCTATGACGCTGTGGTGATTTATTGTTTTAGTGACCCTGCAGTGGAAGCTTGTCGTGAACTGCTGGATATTCCTGTGGTGGGGGCTGGGCAGGCGGCCTGCCTTTTGGCACCTATGGTGGGGAGGCAGGCAGGTCTGCTGCTGGCTAGTGCTGCACGGACTCCTGAGAAGCGAATTTTCGTGGAGCAGTGTGGTGTTCAACCCAGCCGTATTACCGCTATCGGCGGCTTGGCTCATGCAGTGGACCCTTGGGGCGAGCGGGAGCGAGCCTTAGAGCTATTGGCTGAGGCAGGTGCTGCGCTTTTGGCACAAAGTGGGGTGCAGGTGCTTATTTTAGGCTGTTTATCTTTTTTAGGCTTGGCCAAGCCCTTAGAGAGGCGGCTAGGTGTGCCCATCATTGATGCAGCCGCAGCATCTGTTGCTGCTGCAGAAGCACTGGTGCGACAGGGTTTAGG